>JAKAIJ010000255.1 GCA_021814355.1 Acidobacteriota bacterium | reverse complement strand
CTCGGTGTCCCGCAAGGAGGGTCTCTTGCCCTTCGTCCAGTTCCTCGCGGGCCGGGGGGCCGAGATCCTCTCCACCGGAGGCACCGCCAAGGTCCTGCGCGAGGGCGGCGTGGCGGTGCGCGACGTGAGCGACTACACCGGGTCGCCCGAGGTGATGGAGGGGCGGGTGAAGACTCTCCACCCGCGTGTCCACGGAGGCATCCTGGCCAAGCGCAACCCCGAGCACCTGAGGGACCTCGAACGGCTCGGCGGCGGACCCATTGACCTGGTGCTTGTGAACTTCTACCCCTTCGAGGCGGTGGCGGGCCGGCTCGGAGCCACCGGGGAGGAGGTGGTAGAGAACATTGACATCGGCGGGCCCTCCATGGTCCGCTCGGCCTCCAAGAACTTTGAGTCGGTGGTGGTCCTTACCGACCCGAGGGACTACGACGTCGTACGTCGCGAGCTGGAACAGGAGGGCGGGGTCTCCCTGGAGACCCGCCGCCGCCTCGCCGCCAGGGCGTTCGAGCGCACCAGCCAGTACGACGGCGCCATCGCGCGGTGGCTCAGCGGGACGTCGGCGATGGACGGCCAACTCGTGAGGAGCGACGCGGCGTTCCCGGAGTTCCTGCCCCTCTTCTTCCACAAGGCCCAGGACCTCCGGTACGGGGAGAACCCCCAGCAGGAGGCCGCCTTCTACCGCGAGGGCGACCGCTTCCTCGGCGGCCTCGTCCAGCACCAGGGCAAGGAGCTCTCCTTCAACAACCTCCTGGACCTCTCGGGAGCCTGGGCCCTGGTCTGCGACCTGCCCCGCCCCTCCTGCGCCGTCATCAAGCATACCAACCCCTGCGGCGCGGCCCGGGGGAAGGACGCGGCCTCCGCCTTCCTGCGGGCCAGGGAGACCGACCCCGTCTCGGCCTTCGGCGGCATCGTGGCCTTCAACACGCCGTGCACCGCCGAGGCGGCCGCCGCCCTCTCGGACCTCTTCCTCGAGATCGTCGTGGCCCCCGGGTTCGACGCCAAGGCGGAGGAGATCCTGGGGCGCAAGAAAAACCTGCGGGTCATCACCCTCAAGGACCAGGATCCCTTCCCGGGGTGGGACTACAAGCGCGTTTCGGGCGGTCTTCTGGTCCAGACCCCCGATCTTTTCGCCCGCGCCGAGGAGCGCAAGGTCGTGACCCGGCGCAGGCCCACCGAGGCGGAGAGCGAAGCGCTGGAGTTCGCGTGGCGGGTCTGCAAGCACGTCAAGAGCAACGCCATCGTCTTCGGCGACGCGGAGGGCACCGTGGGCGTGGGCGCGGGCCAGATGAGCCGCGTGGACTCGAGTAAGATCGCCCGCATGAAGGCGTTCAAGGAGACGAAGGGCTGCGTAGCGGCGTCGGACGCCTTTTTCCCCTTCCCCGACGCGGTGGAGGAGATGGCGGCGGCGGGCGTCACGGCGGTGATCCAGCCCGGCGGGAGCATCCGCGATCCCGAGGTCGTCGAGGCCGCCGACCGGCTGCACCTCGCCATGGTCCTCACGGGGACGCGGCACTTCCGGCACGGGTGAGGAGGCGGACGCGCGGCAGGCGCGGGGCTCCGGTCACGAGGAGAGACGCGATGAGGATGAAAACCGGTTCCGCCGCGCCGTGGGCCGCGGCGCTCTCCGCGGCGCTGCTCTTGCCCGTTCTCGGCCAGCCGCCCGTCCCCCCTCCCGACGCCGGCCGGCTGGAGGCCCTCTTGAGCCGCATGCAGGTTGCCCAGAAGGAGATCCAGACGCTGCGGGTCTCCTTCGTCCAGACCAACGAGTTCAAGATGCTCGCCAGGCCCCAGGTCCTCAGGGGCGATCTGGTCCTGCGCAAGCCCGATACGGCGCTCTACCGGTACACCTCCCCGCAGCGACTCGTCTACCGGGTCAAGGACGGCGACCTATTGATGTACGATCCCGCCAAGAAGCATGTGCTGGTCCAGGACATCTCCCGTCACCAGGCGAAGATCGCGCGCTACCTCGGCATCAGCCAGCCGGTGGACGAGCTGCGCAAGAACTTCGACGTGGCCTGGAAGGCCGAACAGGACGGCGTCGTCACCCTCTACCTCTCGCCCTTGAAGGGGCGGGTCCGGCGCAAGGTGGCGAGCATGACCTTCAAGGTTCAGGAGAAGGACGGTCTCATCCGGGAGTTCGAGGTGGAGGAGGCCGAGGGGGACAAGATCCGCTTCGCCTTCACCGATTGGGAGATCAACCCGAAGCTCGGGGACGACGCGTTCGCCGTGGACCTTCCCCGAGGAGTCAAGGTCGAACGGAAGATGATGAACCTGCGGGAGCCCTTCGAGAACTAGGGCGGTTCGCACTTGCGACCTTGTCGCCATGCTCCCGGGCGAGCGAAGCGCCATGTGCGGGCAGGCCGGGCAGCGCCCTTGGCGCTGGGTTCGGGGCGGGGGCGGCGATCCCAAAAGCCGCGCGAAGGCGGCCTTTGCAAAACCCGTTCGCGGCAGGTTCTGAAGGCATTCTGAGCTCCGGGCGGCGCCCATGGTATCCTTAGTTCATGCGGGAGACGCCGTGCTGGACATCCTCCTGCGGCTCCTCCAGGCCGCGCTCCGCTCCCTGCTCCAGCTTCTGGGGCGCCTCCCCGCCCTCGAGGCGTTCCGCCGAACCCTCCGGTTGGGCGGCGAGGGGGGCGAGGTCCTCGGGTTCCTCGTCCTGGCGGCCATCGTTGCCGCCCTCGTCCTCTTCTTCCTGCTGCTGCGCGTCACGCGACGCACGGGTCCGGAGGGAGGGGGCCGGGCTCTCCGGGATCTCTTCCCCGGCTCCCGCTGAGCGGCGGACCTCCGCGCGGCTTGCCCTTGCGGCCCTCGCCCTGGGCCTGCTGATTGCGTGCGGCGGGGGCCGCCGCCCGCCCCGCTCCCTGCCGCCCCCCGAGCCCATGCGGGGGCGGCTCCAGGAGGGGATGGCCTCCTGGTACGGCAAGGAGTTCGACGGGCGCCCCACCGCCAGCGGCGAAACCTTCGACATGAACGCCATGACCGCGGCCCACCGGACCCTCCCCCTGGGTACCACCGTGCGCGTCACCAACCTTGAGAACGGACAGGAAACGGTGCTGAAGATCAACGACCGGGGGCCCTTCGTGAAGGGGCGCGTCCTGGACTGCTCCTACGGCGCGGCGAAGGCGCTGGGGTACGCCGGGGCGGGAGTGGCCCGGGTCCGCATCGAGGTGCTCCAGGAGGGCCAGGAGCGGATTCGCTACGCGGCGGGGGCGGGCGAGGTGGTGGCCGGGGTGAAGGATCTCTCCCGGCCGGTCCTCGACGGCACCTTCACCGTCCAGGTGGGAGCCTTTGCCGTGGAGCAGAACGCCCTGAAGCTGCGCCAGAAGCTGGAGCAGCAGTTCGGCGACGCCTACGTGATCCGGTTCCGGGAGTTCTACCGCGTCCGGGTGGGCCACGTCCCGAGCGAGGAGGCCGCCGACGCGCTCCAGGCGCGACTCAAGGACGCGGGCTACGGTGAGGGCTTCGTCACCCGCAACGACTGATGCCGATCTGACACCATAAGAGCCTATCCCGAAACGGGGCGCAGCCGCGCGCGTGGCGCCTTGCTCCGCGTTCCGGCCCCTGTGCAGCGGGCGGTTTGGCCCCCGGCTACTCCTCGCCGCGGAGGAAGGTGAGCCAGACGGTGCGCGGGCGGGGTCCGTCGAACTCGCAGAAGTAGATGCCCTGCCAGCGGCCGAGCC
>JAKAIJ010000254.1:1152-3683 GCA_021814355.1 Acidobacteriota bacterium | reverse complement strand
AATACCCCACCCGGGATCACCTCGAGTGCCTGCTGGTCTCCATCGTGAGCCAGCAACTCTCGGGAAAGGCGGCCGCGACCATCTTCGAGCGGTTCCGCGCCCTCGCGCCGCGGCGCTTCCCGGACCCCCGGGCCATCCTGCGCCTGCCGGACGCCGCCCTGCGGGGCGCCGGGCTTTCGCGGGCCAAGGCGGCCTCCATCCGGGACCTCTGCGAGGCGGTTCTCAGGGGCCGCCTGGACCTCGGCCGCCTCGGATCTCTCCCCGACGACGAGGTGGTGGAAGCGCTCGTGCGGGTGAAGGGGATCGGGGTCTGGACCGCCCAGATGGCCCTGATCTTCACCTTGGGGCGGCCCGACGTCTGGCCCGCGGGGGACCTGGGGGTGCGCAAGTCGCTGGGGCGGTTCCTGCGCCTGCCGGAGATGCCCTCGCCCGCCGAGGCCGAGCCGCTCGGCGACCGGTGGCGCCCCTACCGCTCCTACGCGGCGTGGTACCTCTGGCAGTTCAACGATACAAAGTGAGGGGGCCGGACCGCCCGCCTACCCGAACCGGTAGTGCTTCCGCACGGCCTTCGAGACCTTCCACCGGCAGGAAAGGCCTTCTGGGAATGTGACGAGGTCGCCCGCACCGAAGCGGACCGAGCCGCCCTTCCAGGCCACCTCCACCTCTCCCTCCAAGATGTGGCAGGTCTCGGGCTCGTTGTAGTGCCAATCGAACTCGCTCTCGGGGCAGGTCCAGATGGGCCAGGAGGCCGCGCCCAGCGCCTCCAGTTTTTCGGCGGTCGCCCTCTCCACGATGACCAAGGTCCCCTCCTTGAAAACGAGAAGAGCGGGGGGCGTGATGCCCTCCCGCCCCTTTCGTTCGCGGCCGCGCGGCCAGGTCAGTGGGCCATGCCTTGGAGGACGTTCAATCCGCCGAAGAAGATGATCCAGATAAGCTGCAGGCACCCCAGAAGGGTCGCGATGATGCCCACGATAATGCCCACCATGGCCATCCACTTTCCACGGGGCGAGGAGGCCCCGCGGTTGATGCGCCCGTTTTCGATGAACCCGCACACCATGGCCGGGATCGCTGCGAAGATGCCACAGCAGCAGAACCCGAGAATGGCGAGCACCAGCGCGGTGATGGCCATGCCGGAAGCCTTGTCCGGAACGGGCGGCTGACCGTAGACGGGCGGCGGTGGCGGCGGCGGGTAGTAGGCGTCACTCATGGGCGACCTCCCCTCGTGATAGACCGGCTCCCGCGGGCGCCCGGGTCTCCCCTTGCGCGGCGCCGGGCCGTCTCGGCCAGTCTACTCCGGACCGCGAGAATTGCAAGCGGGCCGCGCAAGGCGGCGGCCAGCCGCGACGGGCGCCCGTCACCACCCCGCCGCGAGCCTCCAGGCCCAGACGCCAAGGATGAGGAGGATGAGCCCCACCACCGTGGGCAGAAAGGCCCGGAGCGCAAAGAGGTGCTCGAAGGGGCGGCGCCGCAGCCAGCCCACCGGAAGGTAGAGCCAGAGAGCCAGGGAGGCCGCGAAGACGCCGACCCCCGCCGGCTGGACCCGCAGGGCCGTGAGGGGCCGACCGTGCAGGAGCAGGGCGAAGGCTGTGGTCATGCCGCAGGAGGGGCAGGGCCTGCGGAAGACGGCCCAGAGGCCGCAGGGGGGCAGATGGAGCTGGGTGTGGGTCCCGAGACCCGAGGGGTCCGGGTGGAGCCAGGCAGCCGTCGCGGCTACCGCGGCGAAGCCGAGCACCCCCGCGGCGTAGAGCGCGTGGTCCCGGGCCCGCAACGGCGCCCTTCCGCTCAGGGGGCGCCGCCCGCCGAGGCCACCGACTGGATCGCCTTGAGGATGGTCTCGATGGAGGCGGGGTCGGGCAGCAGGAAGAAGTGGCCCCGGAAGGCCCCGTCGCGGGTCCCGAACTCGGTCTGGATGACCAGGGCCTGGTGGCTCACCTCGGCGAGCTCGATGAGCAGCAGGTCCACCACCGCCTGGGCCATGTCCATGGAGAAGGCCGGGATGGAGGGGATGAGCGGAATCTTCAGGATGCCGCCGATGGCGCCGAGATAGGCCGAGGTGAGGATGTTGCCCACCTCCTTGAGGGCGCTGATCTCCAGGTCGCCCAGGGGCTTTCTCGGCCCTTCACCGTTGAAGAGGATGCGCAGGAGCCGGTCGGCGGAGGACTTGGGCATGACCACGAGCATATTGCCGCGGGAGCCGCCGTAGATGCGGAAGAAGAGCCCCAGCACCTCCTCCTCGGGACCGCCCAGGGCCGCCACCACCTTCCCGAAGGGCACGAGGCGGACTTTCGGGACCTCCAGCAGGATGACCCGCTGGGTCATCTGGTGGAGCGCGGTCACCGCGTGGCCGGCCCCGATGTTGCTGACCTCGCGGAGGGCGTCCAGGTCCTTCTCAAGGAGCTGGGGAAACATCGGCGGTCCTCTCTTCCTGCCGGGCCAGCGCCCGGCCGTCCACGATGTAGGCGATCTCGCCCGAGGAGAGCAGGGCGCCGCCGATCCAGTGGGGGATCATGTCGAGGGGCGGGCCCCAGGGG
>JAKAIJ010000254.1:0-1142 GCA_021814355.1 Acidobacteriota bacterium | reverse complement strand
GACGAGCAACACCTTCTCGCCCTCCGGCCCGCTGAGCGCCAGGGCGCAGCCGTCCCGCCCGACGGGCCCGCCCCGCCACGAGAGCACCGGGAGGAGGTCGTCGCCCGCGCGCAGGCAGCGCCGGGAGCCCACCCAAACCAGCGGGTGCGCCGAGAGGGGAAAGATCCGCCGCACCTGGGAGGCGGGGACGCCGAAGCGCTGGGCCCCCGTCCACCCGAACACGAGCACCTGGGTCAGCGTTGCGGCGCTGGGGATGGCGAGGGTGAAGCGGCTCCCCTTCCCGGCCTCGGAGGCCATCTCGAGCCGGCCCCCGAGGGACTCGGCGGCGGCGCGGACCACGTCCATGCCGACCCCCCGGCCGCTCAGCTCCGACACCTCGCTGCGTGTGGAGAAGGCCGGCAGGGTGATGAACTCGAGAATCTGTTTCCGCGTAAGCAGCGCCGCCTCCTGCGAGGTGAGCAGCCCGCGCTCCACCGCCGCACGGGCGATGGCGGTCTCGTCGAGACCGCGGCCGTCGTCCCGGACGCTCACGAGCAGGGCCTCGCCCTCCCGCTGGATCTCCAGCGACAGCAGCCCCTCCTCCGGCTTGCCCCGCTCCCGCCGCTCCTGCCGGGGCTCCACGCCGTGGTCCGCGGAGTTCCGCAGCAGGTGCGAGAGCGGGTCGAGCAGCCGCTCGAGGAGCGCCCGGTCCACCTTCTGGTCGGCGCCGGAGACCTCGAACCGGAGGGGCTTGCCCGTCCGCGCCGAGAGGTCCCGCACGAGGCGGGCGAGCCGCTCGGTGAGCAGCTCGAAGGGAACGAGGCGCACGGAGAGCACGCGGTCGAAGAGCCCGTCCAGAAGGGCGCGGTGCTTCTCGAGCCAGAACCGGTGATGCCGGCGCTCCACCGAGCCGAGGCCCGACTCGAGGAGGTTGAGGTGGTGGAGCAGGTCGGAGGTGAGGGTCAGCAGGTCGTCCAGGTCGGGGGCGGGGATGCGGACGCTCGGCACCACCGCCGCCTCGCCGCGGGCGGCGGGGCCGGCCTGGCACACCTCGAGGGTCACCTCGGCCACCTCCGCCAGCTCCCTCAGCTGGCGGGCCGCCTCCTTCAACCCGGGCCCGAGCGGGACGCGGAAGCGCGCGCGGCGCAGGTTTCCCGCCTGGA
>JAKAIJ010000253.1 GCA_021814355.1 Acidobacteriota bacterium | reverse complement strand
GCCCTCCGGGTTGGCGCTGGGCCGGGCGTCTTTTTTGTCGGCCCTCGTCTGCGTGCCGTCCCGCACGCCTGCCTCGGGCCTTCGCGAATCCATCCCGGCCCAGCGGGCAACGCGCCGGGAGCCCCCCGGCGGCCTGGCCCCGGGCAAGGAAGCGAGCGAAGGGCGATGTTGGAGACCATCGGACGAGCGAGCTGACGCAGCCAGGCACGCGGATGGCCCCGGCCCGCCCTGGCCCGGAAGGGCCGCTTCGAAGAGCGGCGCCGGTCCAGGCGTCCTATTTTTGAGAGGGGTTCTAAGAAAAGCAGCGCTTTTCTTTGCGTTCTTGGCGTCTTTGCGTAACACGTTTTTTTCAGTTGGCTTTCCTTGGTGTTCCTTGAGGCTTTGAGCGGCACGTTTTTCGGCTTCTTCCATCCCGAAATAGGACGCGGCCGCGCGGCGTCGGATCGAGGCCGACCACGGGCCAGCGCACCGTTTCGAACGGTTGCCCTTACGCAGCTCCCCGACGCCCGCTACCCGAACAGCGCCCGCTGGAAGACGGTGCTGCTGGCCGGCTCCAGCGAGGGATACGCGCCGATGAGCTCGGCGGGGACGGGCTGCCTCTCGCCCGAGAGGGCGTGCTGGAACTGAAAGGCGTTGGCCACAGCCTTCCCGCGGAAATGGTTGTTGAAGATCACCGCCACCTCGCGCGCCATGCCGGAGGCCTCGCGAACCGCCTCGGCCCACGGCGCCAGCTCGTCCGCGCCGTAGAGGTAGTCGTACCGGGCATCCCGCCCCGCCCCCTCCCGGAACCACGCGGCGGCGTTGCGGCCGTGGAAGCGGAAGTAGGCTAGCTCTGCCGTGACGGCGCTCGTGGGGCCGAGACACTGGGCGAGGGACGGCTGGTCAATGTTGCAGAAGGCGGCACCCCTCTCTCGCAACACGGCCAGCACGTCCCCCTTCGCCCAGGCGGCGTGGCGGAGCTCCACGACCAGCGGGTAGGCGGAGAAGCGGGACAAAAGCTCCTCAAGGGCCTTCCGGCTCTCGGGGGTGTCCTTGAACGACCAGGGCCACTGGACCAGGACGGCGCAGAGGCGGTTGTAGCGGACCAGCGGATCGAGGGCCCGGTGGAAGGCCCGTTCGTCCGCCAAAGAGGCCTTCCGCGCGTGGGTGAACCCCCGGAAGAGCTTCACCGAGAAGCGGAATTCCGGAAAGTCCGCTACCTTCCGCGCCCACTCGGCGGTGCGCGCCGGTTCGGGGGTCTGGTAGAAGGTGCTGTCCACCTCGAGGACCCGGAACTTTCGCGCCAAGAAGGAAAGCGGCTCGAAATCCCGGCCCGCCTTGGCCGGGTAGACCAGCCCCTTCCAGTCGGGGTAGGCCCAACCGGCCACGCCGACGCGGACGCGGGTGAGGTCGCACGCCGGAGGAGGCGGCGGGACGACGGGCCGAAGGGCGATGGGCTCCGGCTGCGGGGAAGAGGGCGTCCTCAGCATGGGTCGTCCCGCCATCTACCGTTCCTTGACCCAAACGACCTTGTAGGCAAACCGCACCTCTTGGGGAGCCACCACCACGGGCGGATAGAGGGGGTTCACCGACTCCAGCACCACCATGCCGCCCGACTCGCGGTAGCGCTTGATGTACTTGTCTCCGCACATCAGCCCCACCACGGCGTAGTCCCCGCTGGCCGGGCGTTTGCGGGTATCCACGAGGACCACCTGGCCGTCCTCGTACTTGGGGACCATGCTGTCCCCCGCCACCTCCACGCCGAACCCGTTCGGGTCCGCGAAGCCCGCGGGGCGGGAGATGAAGTACATCCCGCCGCCCGCGGGATAGCCCTGATCGGTGAACTCCACCCCGGGCCCCGCGGAGGCGAAGGCGACGACGGGCACCTGGTCCGCGGCGTCCGCCTCGCCCGCGAGGGCGGAGACGGGCACCTCCAGAGCCCCCGCGATGGCCTCCAGCGACCGCAGCGACGGCGTGATGCGGCCATGCTCGATCCGGCCGTAGTTGGAGGGGCTCCACCCGAGCCGCCGGGCCACTGCGGCCTGGGTGAGACCCTTGGATTTCCGGGCCGCCTCGATGCGCCTTCCGTAATCCATGACCACGCCTCCAGATCATAATATAGTCATAAATGACCGCTTTGTCAAGGGGAGGGTCCTGCGAACGCGGGTAATCCGCAGCTTGTCCCCTTCTGTGAGCGGGATCACTTCCGTCGGGCGCATTTTCCAATATATGGAAAACCATGAAACCGGCCCGGCAAGCGCGGCCTCCCACGACGAGGCCCGCGCGGGCGTTTGGACCGGGGGAGGGTGTGCCATGCGTCCAGTCGCGTCCGGTGCCCGGCGGAGAGCCCCGCTGCAGATCCTTGCGGTCCTGGGGCTTCTGCCGGCGGCTTTCGCCACGGCGGCATCCACGCCGCGCCCCCTTTCGCTTGAGGAGCGGGTCCTAGACCAGGCGGCCATCGAGCGCGTCCTGTACGCCCACCGCACCTGGCCTAGAGAGAACCCCGGACCCAAGCCCCCCTTCGAGCAGGCGATGAGCCGGGCCCAGCTCGAGGAGCGCGTCGTCCTCTACCTGCGCGAGTCGGCGGCGCTGGATCTCTACTGGCAGCGCCCCCTCACCGGCGTCCAACTCCAGGCCGAACTGGACCGAATCGCGCGGCGGACCCGGGACCCGGAGACCCTCCGGGAACTCTTCGCCGTCCTCGACAACGATCCAGAGCGCCTCACCGAGTGCCTCGCGAGGCCCGCTCTGGCCGACCGCCTTCTGCGGCAGTGGTACGCCTCGGACGACCGCTTCCACGGCGCCCTGCGGGAGCGTGCCTCGGACCTTCTCGCGACGGTGGGCCCGGGCGGATTCAAGATTCGCCCCGGCGAGGAGCTTCAAACGGTGCACCTGCGGCTCTCGGAGGCGCCCGGATCCCGCTCGGCCGGGGGCAGCGTCCAACTCCTTTCGCGGGCCGATTTCCTGGAGCAGGCGGCCCCCTTCCCCGCGGCCGCCGGCGCGACGGCCCTCGAGGAGACCGCGGAGGCCTTCCTGCTGAGGAGGACCGTCCGCCGCACCGGCGATGAGCTCCGGGGTGAGGTCTTGGTTCTTCGGAAGGCCCCGCTCGAAGAGTGGCTGGCCGGCGCCATCCCGGTGCGGGAGGCTGGAAGAAGCGCTGAGGCCGCGCCGCCCGCGGGGGGCTATAGCCTTCCGGCTCCCGCCGAATCCTCGGGAGGACTCACCCCCGACTCGTGGACCCTCGACGACTACGTGGTCTCGCCCCGCAGCCGGCACACGGCCGTCTGGACGGGCTCCGAGATGATCGTCTGGGGAGGCGCGACCCCCTCCGCCTACCTAAACACGGGCGGGCGGTACAACCCAGTCCTGGATACCTGGCAGCCCACATCCATGTCCGGGGTTCCCGCGATCCGCAATCTGCATACTGCCGTGTGGACCGGCACGGAGATGATCGTCTGGGGCGGCCAGGGTCTCGGCGGCACTTTGCTCAACACGGGCGGCCGCTACAACCCCGTCCTCGATACCTGGATCAGCACCGGCACGGGGGCGAACTGCCCGGCGATCCGGTATCAGCACACGGCCGTGTGGACGGGAACGGAGATGATCGTCTGGGGCGGATATGGCGGGAGCTATCTCGGGGACGGTGCCCGCTACCGCCCCGGCACGGACTCGTGGGTCGCGGTTTCCTTGGTGGGCGCTCCGACGGC
>JAKAIJ010000252.1 GCA_021814355.1 Acidobacteriota bacterium | reverse complement strand
CTCGAGCTGGCGGGCTACGAGGCGGACGACCTCATCGGCACCCTGGCGGGCCGGGCCCGGGAGGCGGGGTTCGAAGTGGTCGTCGCCACCGCCGACAAGGACCTCTTCCAGCTGGTCCGCGACGGCGTCCGCATCCTCTACACCAAGGACGAGAGCCTCCTGGACGCCCGCGGGGTGGAGGAGAAGTTCGGCGTACCGCCCGGCAAGGTGGCCGACGTGCTGGCCCTCTGGGGCGATCCCACCGACAACATTCCCGGCGTTCCCGGCATCGGCGAGAAGGGGGCCAAAGAGCTGGTGAAGCAGTACGGCAACCTGGAGGCGGTCCTGGCCCACGCCGCCGACGTGACGCGCAAGGCCTACCGGGAGGGGCTCCTGAACCACGCCGATTCGGCGCGGATGTCGCGGGAGCTCGCCACGGTGAAGTGCGACGTAGAGCTCTCCTGGACGCCTCGCGACCTGCGACGGTCGGAGCCCGACCGGGAGCGGCTCCAGGCGCTCTTCGCCGAGTACGAGTTCACCTCACTGCTGGGCACTTGGCCCGCGGCCGGGGAGTCCGCGGCGGAGGAGATCGCCGTTGGCGCCCGCCCCCTGGACGCCGCGGGGCTCTCGGCGCTCTCGAAGGCCGACGCCGTGGGGCTCGCGCGGGAGGGCGCCGCGCTTCTTCTGTCCGAAGGAACCGCGGTCTGGAGGACGGAGGCCGGCGACGCTCCCGTGGCGCTCCTGGAGCAAGCGCCCCTCTGCGCTCACGATCTGAAGCCGCTGCTCCGCGAAGCTCTGCTGCCCGCCGGCGCGGCGGACGACTTCGAGGCGGCTTTCACGCGCAGGGTCTCTCCCGAAGCGGCCCCGCCTCGGTTCACGCCGGGGACCCGGTTCCTCGACGCGGCGGTGGCGGGCTACCTCCTGGACGCCTCCGCCAAGGTGCCGGATGTGGCCGAGTTGGCCGCGACGCACCTTTGCGTCCGCGTGGACGTAGCCGACGCGGCGGCGCGGGCGATGGCGCTCGCCCGCCTCCGCGCGCCCATCGAGGCGGCCCTGGCCGCGGCGGGGATGACGGCGCTCTGGCGCGACCTCGAGCGGCCCCTCGTGGCCGCCCTCGCCCGCATGGAGGCGGCGGGGGTCGCCGTGGACACGGCCTACTTCCGGGAGCTCTCGCGCGAGATGGGCGAGAGCCTCGCGCGCCTCGGGAAGGAGATCCAGGCCGCGGCGGGGACCGAGTTCAACCCCGCGAGCCCCAAGCAGGTGGGCGAGGTCCTCTTTGGGAAGCTGAACCTGCCGGTCCAGAAGCGCACGGGCAAGACCCGCTCCCCCTCCACGGACAGCGAGGTCCTCGAGTCCCTCCGCCCGCTCCACCCGGTGGTGCCGCTCCTTCTGGAGCACCGGCTGCTCGCCAAGCTCAAGGGAACCTACCTCGACCCGCTCCCCGCCTGGGTGAACCCCGCCACGGGGCGCGTCCACGCCTACTTTAACCAGACCGTGGCCGCCACCGGGCGGCTCTCCTCCTCCGAGCCCAACCTCCAGAACATCCCCATGAAGGGCGCCTGGGGACCGCGCATCCGCCACGGCTTCGTGGCAGCGCCCGGCCATCGCCTCGTGGGAGCGGACTACAGCCAGATCGAGCTCCGAATTCTGGCCCACCTTTCGGGGGACCCGGCGCTCGTGCGGGTCTTCGCCCAGGGCCGCGACATCCACGCCTCCACGGCGGCGGAGGTCTTCAAGGTGGCCCCCGGCGCGGTCACGCCCGACATGCGCCGGCAGGCCAAGGCGGTGAACTTCGGCATCCTCTACGGAATGGGGGCCTTTGGGCTGGCCCGCGAGCTGGGGGTCTCCCAGCGCGACGCGAAGGCGTTCATCGAGCGCTACTTCGAGGGTTTCCCCCGGGTCCGCGCCTACATCGAGGGCGTGGAGCGGACCGCCCTGGAGACCGGACAGGTGACCACGCTCCTCGGGCGCCGCCGCCTCTTTCCGGGGATCGCCCGGGCCGCCAAGCCGCTCCAGCAGGCGCTCTTGCGCCAGGCGGTCAACACAACGGTGCAGGGCTCCGCGGCGGACCTCATCAAGAAGGCCATGGTGGAGGTAGAGCCGCGGCTGTCCGGAGGGGCGCGGCTGGTGCTCCAGGTGCACGACGAACTCATCGTGGAGTGCCCGGCGGACCAGGCGCCGCGCGCCGCCGCCGTCCTCAAGGAGGCCATGGAGGGCGCCCTGGCGCTCTCGGTGCCCATGGCCGCGAGCGTCTCCACGGGGACGCGGTGGGACGCTCTGAAATGACCGCGGGACGCGTCCGCCGATTCCGGTTGGGGGCGAGGGCCGCCTCGGCGGCCGGACGGGCCCGGGAATTG
Organism: Acidobacteriota bacterium; assembly: GCA_021814355.1. GTDB lineage: Bacteria > Acidobacteriota > UBA4820 > UBA4820 > DSQY01 > JAEMPZ01. Next base: position 1,356 of record JAKAIJ010000252.1, on the reverse strand, counting down.
TTCCCCTTCACCCTTTCGGGCGCCGCGCTGCTCGCCCTCTCGGGCGCCGCCTTCTGGTTCTACGGCGTGGGCCGCCTCGACCTCATCCTGCTCACCGCGGCGGTGCTCACCGCGTCGCTCCTTCTGGTGCTGGCCCTCGCCACGCCGCTGGCGGCCCTTCTGGTGCGCCGCCGGACGCGGGGGGCGGGCGCCGAGATCCCCCCCGTGCTCGAGTGCGGGGTCTGGACCCGCACGGGGATGAGGGCCCGGGCGCCGCGCTGGCTGCCTTTCCTCCTCCTCCGGTCCGAGTGGCGGGAGCCGCCCCGCGTAAGGTGCGAGCTTCAGGGCCCCGCGGGCGACGAGCTGGTCTACCCCGGCCGGCGCGGGGTCTGGCCGGGGGTGGTCCGCCGGTTCACCCTCGGCGACGTGCTCGGCCTTACGGCGGTCACCTGGCGCGAGACCGCTGCCTCCCCGCTGCGGCTGCTGCCCGCGCGGGCGACGCTGGACCGGGCGGCGGACCTGCGGGGCCTGGTGGGGGGCGAGGAGATCTCGGACCCGCGCGGCGCGCCGCTGGGCGACCGGGTGGACGTGCGCAAGTACGGCCACGGAGACTCCCACCGCATGATCCTCTGGAAGGTCTTCGCCCGCACCCGCAGGCTCTTCGTGAGGATGCCCGAGCGGGCGGTGGAGGCCGCCCCCAAGGTCTGCGCCTACCTCGCGGCGAACCCGGACGACGAGCCCGCCGCCCGCCTGGCACGCACGGTCCTGGAGCGCGGGCTGCTGGGCCAGGGCTGGCGGTTCGGCGCCGACGGGGCCGAGGACGCGGAGGCGCTGGACGCGGCGCTCGTCTCGCTGGCCCGCTCGGGCTCGGCGCCCCCGGGCACGCCCTCCGGCCTCGGCCCGTTCCTCGACCGCGCCGCCCGCGACGGCTACGGCGCCTGCTTCCTCTTCCTGCCCGCCTCCACGGGACCGTGGCTGGAGGCGGTGCGCGCGGCCCTCGCCGACTGCCCCCTGCGGCTCCACGGGATCGTGGCCCTCCACGGCTGGTCCGCGGGGAAGCGCGCGCGTTGGCGGCGGTTCCTCGTGCGGCCGGAGGCGGCGCGCGGCGCCGATCCGGAGGAGGCCCTCCGGCTGTTGCGCTCCCTCGCCCTCCCGGGCGCCCGCTTCACGCTCGTGGACACCGCCAGCGGCGACGTCCTGCCCGACCCCGAGGCCTACCTGGTCAAGCGCACGGGCACGGAGGAGGTGGCGTGAGCCGCTGGACCTGGGCCGGACTGAACCTGCTCCTCTGGACCCTCGCGGCGGCGGTGGTGGCGGCCCGGTTCGCCCTGCCCGCGGGCGTGGCCGCCGCGGTGGCGGGCGCCGCCGCGGGCGTCT
>JAKAIJ010000251.1 GCA_021814355.1 Acidobacteriota bacterium | reverse complement strand
CCGAGGGCGCGGGTCCCGGCGCGGGCCGGCCGGCCGCCGGCGCGGGTTTCCCGGCGGCGGGCCGGGGGGGCGGCAGGGTTACGGAATCTCCGCGTCCGTAAAAGTACCACCAACCGGCCGCTGCAGCTCCGCCCACGACCACCAGTGCGGCCGCCGCCAGGGCGACGGTCTTCCCTCCTCCTCCGCCGCTGGAGCGGGCCCGGACCGCCACGAAGCCCCCGCCCGAGGCGGTGCGTTCGACGGGCGGCGGCAGGCCGTCGGCGGGCGAGGCGGGAACGCTCAACAGGACGGGGGCGACTTTCTCCTTGGCCTCGGGTTTGCCGGCGGAAGAGACCGAGGAGGGGGGCGCGGCCGTCACCAGGGTTGGTGCTGGGGACGGCGGCGGCGGCGCGGCCGCTGGAACCGCCGGCGCGGCCTTCGGGGCCGGCGCCGGGGCCGGACCGGTCTCGGGGGTCGGGATCACGCTGTCCAGGAAGGAGAGGTCCAGGGACTTGGCCGGAGCGCCGCCCGTCGCGAGGATGAGGTCCTTCGAGTGGACCATCCCCAGCACGTACAGGCCCAGAAGGAGCTTGGCGCCCCAGAAGAGGTCCACGCCCGCCTGCTCGCAGACCTCGCGGATGCTGCGCTTGCCGTCCAGGTGGTCCAGCAGCCGCTTCTCGTCGGCGCTGAGCGCGAAGCCCCCCGCGGCCTCGCGCTCCACTTGGCTGATGCGCAGCACCGTCTCCATCCCCGAGAGAATCTGGCTCACGAAGGCCTTGTCCCGGACGCCCAGCGCGATGTCCAGCAGGAAGCGCTGCGTGACGATGGGCAGGCGGACCACGCCCGCGGGGAGCACGTTGGGCTTGAAGGAGGCGTTGCCGTCGTCCCAGTGGAGGGTGGAGTCGGCCACGCGGTAGACCTGCTTCACGAGGGCGTCGAGGAGGTCCGTGGAGGCGAGGAACCCCATGTCCACCAGCGTCTTGCCGATGGTCCGGTCCCCCTTCTTCGAAGTGGCCATCTCTAGCTGCTGCTCGTTGAGCTTGCCCTGCTCCATCAGGATCTGGGTGAACTTGTCCTCGGGCGCGTTGGAGGCGGCGAAGATGATCTGGCCGTCCTGGAGGTAGAGGTACTTCGTGACGGCGCCGCTCTGGAGGACGACGGTGCCGGTCTCGCGATCCCTGTAGAGCTCGCCGAGAACCGAGAGGACCTCTCCCACCCGCAGGGTCCGCGCGCCACGCAGCATGGGCACCTCCGTATTCCATTGTGCCAACCGGAGCCCGCCCTGTCAACGCCGCGGCGGGGGGCGCGCGCTTGACGGTCCACGGCCTCCAGGATCAGGCCCTGTGAACGAGGCGCCGCCCGGACCGGTCCAGGCGAGGCGGCCGCGCCGGAGGCGCACCCGGAGGGTACGTTGAGGACGCGAGCCGCCGAAGCCCGACGACGGAGATGGGCCGGGACTGGCGGCGCCCCCAGCCGGGTTGCCACGGGCCGCGGCCCTTGGCTAGAATAGCCGCGGGAGGAGACGATGGAGCAGCGGGACGAGGCGGGCAGGCACCTGGAGAACCGTTACTTCCTGGAGCAGGAGCGTCGGCTCATCGAAAAGAGGCGGGCCGAGCGCGAGGCTCACGTGAGGGCCCTCCAAGAGCAGGAGGGGGCCGCGCGGCGCGCGGAGCTGAAGAAGCTCCACTGGATGTGCTGCCCCAAGTGCGGCCACCCCATGAAGGAGATCGTCCTCGCCCCGGTGAAGGTGGATCTCTGCACCCTCTGCGAGGGCCTCTTCTTCGACCGCGGCGAGCTGGAGACCCTCCTGCTCGAGCGCGACGAAAGCCGCAAGGGGCTCTTCCGCCGGCTGCTCGGGCTGGGATGAGCTCTTGAAAACCCGCCCGCCTCTCCTCTACGACCTGCTGGTCCTGGGCTCGGGCATCGCGGGGCTGCGGGGGGCGCTGGCGGCGGCGGACGCGGGCTGGAACGTCCTGATCGCCACCAAGGACCTCATCCGGGAGTCCAATACGGGCTACGCCCAGGGCGGCATCGCCGTGGCGCTCTCCGCCGAGGACTCGGTGGAGGCCCACGTGGCCGACACCCTGGCCGCGGGCGACGGGCTCTGCGACGAGGGAGCGGTGCGGGTGCTGGTGGAGGACGGCCCCGAGCGGGTCTCCGAGCTGATGGCCTGGGGCGCCCAGTTCGACCGCGACGGAGGGGGGTTCCACTTCACGCGGGAGGCGGCCCACAGCCGCAACCGCATCCTCCACGCCGGCGGCGACAGCACGGGCCGCGAGCTCGAGCGGACCCTCATGGCGCGGGTCGGCGCCTCCTCCATCCGGGTCCTGCCCTACCACATGTGCCTGCGGCTCCTCGTGGAGGAGGGCCGCGCCGCCGGGGCCTGGCTCCTCAACGACGTGAGGGCCGAGCCCGTGGCGGTCGTCGCCCGGGCGGTGCTGGTGGCCACGGGGGGCGTGGGGCGCCTCTTCCAGGAGTCCACCAACCCCCCCATCGCCACGGGGGACGGCATGGCCATGGCGCTGGAGGCGGGCGTGGTCATGGCCGACCTCGAGTTCGTCCAGTTCCACCCCACGGCGCTCTTCCTGAAGGGGGCGCCGCGCTTCCTGTTGAGCGAGAGCATGCGGGGCGAGGGGGCGGTCCTGAAGAACGCCGCCGGCGAGCGCTTCATGGCGCGCTGCCACCCCCTGGGCGACCTGGCCCCGCGCGACGTGGTCTCCCGCTCCATCGTCCGCGAGATCAAGGCCACGCACGCCGCCTGCGTCTACCTGGACCTCACGGGGCTCGACGCCGCCTTCGTCCGGGCGCGCTTTCCCATGATCTTCGCCACCTGCCTCCAGTACGGCCTCGACATCACCGCGGAGCCCATCCCCGTCCACCCCGCGGCCCACTACATGATGGGGGGCATCGAGACCGACGTGGACGGGCGCAGCTCCCTGCCGGGCGTCTACGCCGCCGGGGAGGCCGCGTGCACCGGCGTCCACGGCGCCAACCGCCTGGCCAGCAACTCCCTCTTGGAGGGGCTCGTCTTCGGGGCCCGCGCCGGCGCGGCGGCGGTGGCCGACGGCCTGCCGCGGCCCGCCGCGCGGGACCTCCCCCTCCCCTTCGAGCCGCGGGGGGTGGACGCCGAGGAGGTGAACAACCTCCGGCGCCAGGTGGCCGCGCTCATGTGGGAGGGGGCCGGGATCGTCCGCACCGCCACGGGGCTCGAGGCGCTCCGCGCCGAGCTCGCCCACGTTCGCGCCCTCATCGGACCCGGCTCCTTCCACCGCCGCGCCCTCGAGACGCTCAACATGGCCCTCCTGGGCGACGCCGTCGCCGCCTGCGCGGAATACCGCACCGAGAGCCGCGGCGGACACTACCGGGAGGATTTCCCCGCGCGGGACGACCTCCGCTGGAGACACGCCACCCGGCTGCGCAAGGCGGCCCCTGGCATCGAGTTCCTGGAGGCGAAGCCGTGATCCGAAAAGTGCTCATCGCCAACCGCGGCGAGATCGCCGTGCGCATCATCCGGACCCTGCGCGACATGGGCAAGGAGTCGGTGGCGGTCTACTCGGAGGCCGACCGCTGCGCGCGGCACGTGCGGTTGGCCGACGAGGCGGTCTTCCTCGGCCCGCCGCCGGCCGCCATGAGCTACCTCCGGATGGACAAGATCCTGGAGGCGGCCAAGCGCACCGGCGCGGACGCGGTCCACCCCGGCTACGGGTTCCTCTCG
>JAKAIJ010000250.1 GCA_021814355.1 Acidobacteriota bacterium | reverse complement strand
CCAATGCCCGGAAGGGCACCGCCTCGCGCGAGCTGGGGACGCCCTCCGAGAACCTCCTGCCCCTCTTCGAGGCGATCCTGGCGACCATCCCCACGCCCGAATACGCCGAGGGCGAGCCGCTCCAGGCCTGGGTCACCAACCTGGACTACAGCGATTACGTGGGGCGCGTGGCGCTCTGCCGCGTGGTCCACGGCCGCGTCCGGGCGGGGCAGGAGGTCCTGCTGCTTCAGGAGGATGCCCAGGTCCAGGGAAAGGTGACGAACCTCTACGCCTTCCAGGGTCTCGACCGCGTGGATTCCCGGGAGGCCGGCCCCGGCGAGATCTGCGGCATCGCAGGCTTCGCGGAGGCGGGGATCGGCGACACCTTCGCCGACCCGGCCCAGCCCAAGGCCCTGCCGCGCATCCGGGTGGACGAGCCCACCCTCTCCATGGTCTTCTCTGCCAACACCTCCCCCTTCGCGGGCAAAGAGGGGCGCTTCGTCACCGCCCGGCAGATCCGTAACCGCCTCGAGAAGGAAGCCCAGCGCAACGTCAGCCTGAGGATCGTCTTTCCGGAGACGGGCGACCAGTTCGAGGTGATGGGACGGGGCGAGCTCCAGCTCGCCATCCTCATCGAGACGATGCGCCGCGAGGGCTTCGAGCTCTCCGTGAGTCGGCCCAAGATTCTCACCCGCCTGGCCCCGGGCGGCGGGGTGCTGGAGCCCATGGAGCTCGCCCAGGTGGACTGCCCCGAGGAGTTCGTGGGCGCCGTGACCCAGGCCCTCGGGACGCGGCGGGGAAGGATGCTCAAAATGGTCAACCACGGGACGGGGCGCGTGCGCATGGAGTGGCGCGTGCCCAGCCGCGGCCTCATCGGGTTCCGCACCAAGTTCCTCACGGAGACCCGCGGGACGGGCATCCTGAACCACCTCTTCGACGGCCACGAGCCATGGCAGGGGCCCATGCCCGGGCGCGTCACCGGCGGCTTGGTGGCGGACCGCCCCGGGCGCGCCACGGCTTTCGCCATCGAGCACTTGACGAGCCGCGGCGAGTTCTTCATCCCGCCGGGGACGGGCGTCTACGAGGGGATGATCGTGGGCGAGCACTGCCGCGAGAACGACCTGGACGTGAACATCGTCAAGGAGAAGCACCTCACGAACATGCGGGCCTCCACCTCGGACGCGGCCATCAAGCTGGTCCCGCCGCGGGTCATGAGCCTCGAGCAACACCTGGAGTTCCTCGCCGACGACGAGCTCCTCGAGGTCACTCCCCAATCGTTGCGGCTCCGCAAGAAGATCCTTGGGGGCACCGAGCGGTACCGGGAGCGCCCGAGAGAATAGCCCTCCTTGCCAAAAGCTGATTCCGCTTCGGCGGCGACGAGGTGGGCGGCGCGCGCAGCGCTTCTTCAAAGCGGGGACAAACGGGGTGAGGCCGGAGCCCCGGGTCAGTTCCGTGGGGAGTCGCCAAGGACCGGAGCCCAAAGCGGGTCCGCTTTAAATCGTTGGAAGAGCGGGTCCGAGGCGGGAGCGGGAAGGGGCGGCTCCACCGGCGTGAGGTTTTCCGAAAGCTCTAGGGCCTTTCGGAGGACGGCCAGGGCGCCGGAGGCGTCTCCCAGGTCGGCCTTGGCCCGCGCGAGGGCGTAGAGCGCCGCCGGGTGGTAGAGGTCCCTGTCGCGGGCCGTTTCCAGGAACGGCACGGCCTCCGCCGCCTTCCCGGCGGCCAGGAGGGCTTCCCCGCAGGCGAGCGCCGCACGGCGCTCGCAGGGTTTTCCGAGGACCGTCCTGGGGGGCTTGTTCAACTCGAGCGCCCTCCGATAGGCGGCCGCGGCCTCCCCCCGCCTCCCGAGGGCTTCGAGCGCCCCTCCGAGGAAGAAGTGGGCCCTCGCGTCGGCGGGGTCCCGCGCCGCGGCCCCCTGCAGAAGCTCGGCGGCGCCCGCGGCGTCGCCGCGGCCCAGCATCCCGGCCCCGCGGCGGACGAGTCCGCTGACCGCCGTGTCGTCGGGCTGCGCTCCGGTGCTCTCCGCCAGAAGCCCCTCGAACCGCGGGTCCCCCCGCAGCCCCTTCAGGTCGTCGTCGAGCGCAGCGTCGAGAACCGTGGCCCCCGGCGGGAGCGCCCGCGCCCTCTTCAGAAAAGCGTCCAGCGCCCGCAGGGCACCCTCCCGGTCTCCCGCCAGGGCGCAGACGCAGGCCAGGTTGTAGGGAAAGCCGTAGAAGTCCGGGTCCCACGCCATGGCACGGCCGTAGGTTTCCCGCGCACGGTCGAACCGCCTCTGGAATGCGAGCGCCAAGCCGAGCCCGTCGAAAGCCTCCCGGCGCTGCACCCGCCCGAGCGACGGGGCGGCGTCGTCGAGCACGAGGGCCTTCTCGAAGGCGGGTGCGGCCTCCTCGGGACGGCGCAGCGCCAGGAGGTCCTGTCCCAGGGCCCCCCAGGCGAGGGCGTCCGAGGGGGCGGCGGTCACGGCCCGCCGCAGGTAGCTCTCGGCCTGGTCGGGCCGCCCCTGCTGGAGGAGCTGAACCCCCTGCTGGACGAGGCCGCGGGCGTCGGGCCGAGGCGCCGCGTCCTGGCCGGCCGCGGCCGCGGGGAGCGCGGCGAAGATCAGTGCCGCCAGGAGGGCCGCGGCGGCTCTCATTCGCCGAAGATCTCCGACCGGCGCGCCACGGGATAGAAGGCGTACTCCCTGGAGAGGGTCTCGGTCCCGCCCTCCTCGCGGTCGAGCAGGGCGAGGACGGCCACCACCTCGAGCCCGAACTCCTTGGCGCGCTCGATGGCCTTGAGGGTGGAGCCGCCCGTGGTCACCACGTCGTCCACCACGATGACCCGCTGGCCGGGTTTCACGCCCCCCTCGATCCACTGCATGGTGCCGTGCCCCTTGGGCTCCTTGCGGACGATGAAGGCGTCCAGCGGAGGCCCCTCCAGGTGCGAGAGCGCCGCCACGGCGGAGACGATGGGGTCGGCGCCGAGGGTCATCCCCCCGATGGCCTCCGCGCGGATCCCGTTCTCCCTCACCACCTCGAGGAAGCAGCGGGCCGTCAGATAGGCTCCCTCCGCCGTGAGGGTGGTCAGCTTGGAGTCGAAGTAGTACCGGCTCCTGCGCCCCGAGGCCAGCAGGAAGTCTCCGATCTTGAGGGATCGGGTCTTTAGGAGCTCCTTCAACCGCTCGCGGTCCGCGCTCATCCGTCCCTCCCGGGAGCCGATCCGGGACCGGCTCTCACGCCCCGGGGCCCGCGACCCGTTCGCGGAAGCGCGCCAGGTGCGAGCCCTCCCAGGTGAGTGTGCCACAGCAGGGGCACGCGCGGAAACGGGGGTGGGTGAGCGCCGTGTACCGGGGTACGAAGGGGCGCGCCGCGGCGGCGTCCACCTCGAGCGGCACGGCGCCGCAGGCCAGACACCGTGGGGCGGCCCCCTTGGGCGGCGGCCCGAATCGCTCCCCCACCAGCGCCAGCTGGCGCTCGGGAGCGTCGTCGTCCGGGGCGAAGGCCGGCACGCCGTCGCGGGCGCAGCGGGCGGCCAGGGTGCGGTACGGCGCCCAGGAGGTCAGCACCTCGCGCGGCCGGTAGCGCGGCGGCCCAGTGCCGAGCAGCTCGAGCCGCAGCATCCGCGCGATGGGCGGCGGGACCGGCGGCTGATCGATCCTGGCGGCCGGCCCGTCGGCGAGTGACGCCTCCAGCCCCTGCGGCAGTTCCAGCTCGGCCAGCATCTGCGCCCGTCGGTCGGGCGGCGCGATGATGACCG
>JAKAIJ010000028.1 GCA_021814355.1 Acidobacteriota bacterium | reverse complement strand
GCCCGATCTCCACCATCCTGGCGCCCAACAACCAGTACTACGTCCTCCTGGAGCTCCTGCCCGAGTTCCAGCGCGACCCGTCGGCGCTCGCCCTGCTCTCTGTGCGCTCCGCGACGGGGAACCTGGTACCCCTCTCGGCCCTCGCGCAGGTCCGGCGGGACATCGGCCCCCTCGCCATCGCCCACCAGGGACAGCTCCCCGCCGTCACCCTCTCCTTCAACCTGAAGCCCGGCGTTGCCCTGAGCCAGGCGGTGGCGCTGGTGCAGGCCGCCGCCCGCGAGACCCTGCCCCCCACCGTCACCGCGACCTTCGCGGGGACCGCTCAGGCCTTCCAGTCCAGCCAGGGCGGGCTCCTGGCCCTCCTGGTCCTGGCCATTCTCGTCATCTACATGATCCTCGGGATTCTCTACGAGAGCTTCGTCCACCCGCTGACGATTCTCTCCGGCCTGCCCTTCGCGGGCTTCGGCGCCCTGGTGACCCTGCTGCTCTTCCGCGTGGACCTCAACGTCTACAGCTTCGTGGGGGTCATCATGCTCGTCGGGGTCGTAAAGAAAAACGCCATCATGATGATTGACTTCGCCCTCGAGGCCCAACGCCGGAAGGGCAGAACGGCCGAGGAGGCCATCCTCGAGGCCTGCTCCATCCGGTTCCGCCCCATCATGATGACCACCATGGCGGCGCTCATGGGGACCTTGCCCATCGCCCTGGGGTTTGGAACGGGCGCCGAATCCCGGCGGCCCCTGGGCCTCGCGGTGGTGGGCGGGCTCGCCTTCTCCCAGGTGGTGACCCTCTACGTGACCCCCGTCTTCTACTGCTATCTCGACCGGTTCCAAAGAAGCCTCTCCGGCCGGTTCCGCCTGTTCAGCCCGCAGGGGGCCGGGGGCGCCTAAGAGCCTATCCCGAAACGGAATATCCTAGTTAGTGGTAGCGTCTTTCACTTGACTTTCCTCTACCGAGGGTGTATGTTGTCCTTGGTAGCGGTAGAGAGGAGCGGAGGACGCCATGAACATCGTAGAGATTTACAGGCAGTTCCCAACCGAAGAGTCCTGCATCGTTCACCTTGAGAAAGTCCGCTGGCAGGGCAGGCCCTCTTGTCCCTACTGCAAATCCGAGAACCAGACAGCGCTACCTTCTGAGCACCGCTACCACTGCAACAAGTGCAATACCTCCTACAGCGTCACCGTGGGGACCATCTTCCACAAGACCCACCTTGACCTCCAGAAATGGTTCCTGGCAATCTCCCTAGTCCTCAATGCCAAGAAGGGCATCAGCGCCCGCCAGTTGGGCCGGGACATTGAGGTCAACAAGAACACGGCTTGGTACATGGGCATGAGGATTCGCCGGGCCATGATCGAGCATGGCGACCTCCTCCGGGGGATCGTCGAAATGGACGAGACCTACATCGGCGGCAAGCCCCGCAAGGGCGACCCACCGCGTAAGCCGGGCCGTGGCACTCCCAAGACTCCGGTTGTCGGCATGGCAGAACGCGGGGGCAGAATCAAGACTGTGGTGGCCGGGAAGAAGAAGGGCGCTCTCAGCCAGAAGAGGCTTTCGGCCATCGTCCGAGAGCACGTTGACGTGAGACAGGCCGTCCTAATGACCGATGAATTCTCTGGGTACGGTGGAGTCTCGCGGTTCATGGAGCACCACAGCGTGGACCATAAGAAGAGCTACGCTGACGGCGCGGTCCACACGAATACGATGGAGAGCTTTTGGGCTCTTCTCAAGCGCGGGATCGTGGGCCAGTACCATAAGGTGAGCATTCGGCACCTTCCCAAGTACATCGCTGAATTCTGCTACCGCCAAAACAACCGAGATTCGGTGGACATCTTCGGCCTGACACTAAGCAATGCCGTAGGAGGTTTCAATGGGCAGTGACTCGAATATTCTCAAAGCAACCCACACCGGAATACTCGTGATTGGCGACAAAGGTATCCCTTGCGCAGTCCTCGAAGATGGCACTAGGGTTCTTACTGAACATGGCATTACAACGGCTTTGGGTTCTCGGAGCGGTGCCGCCAAGAGACTGAAAAGAGCAGAATCGGCAGGCAGGGCCCCCTTGCCTGTATTTGTGGCCTCGAAGAACCTAATGCCGTTCATTTCCAGTGAGTTACTGGTTGGGCTCACGCAACCCTTGAAATTCAAGGTGGGGAAGGTGACGCCTAATGGATTTCCCGCTACGCTTCTCCCAAAAATCTGCGAGGTCTGGTTGTCGGCTAGGGAGGCGGGGGCGCTAAATAGACAACAAGAAGCGAAATGCAGGGAAGCCGAGATCATCATGCGTGGTCTCGCCCATACTGGTATTATCGCGTTGGTAGATGAAGCCACCGGCTACCAATACGACAGAGACCGGCAAGAACTTCAGAAGATTCTTGCTGCATACATTTCCGCGGAGCTAATGCCTTGGACGAAGATGTTTCCAGACGAATTTTACAAGGAATTGTTTCGTCTCCGTGGATGGCAATACGCGCCACTTTCAGTCAAGCGACCAATATATGTTGGGAAGTTGACGAATGAATTGATCTACGAAAAGTTGCCGGATGGCGTCTTGGATCAACTACGCCACAAGAATCCGGTCATCCCCAATACTCGACGGAGGAAGCACAAGTTTTTCCAGTTTCTAACAGAGGATGTTGGGAATCCCCACCTTCAAAAACAACTCGTCGCGGTTATTACGCTTATGAAGGTCTCGCCTGGGTGGAAGGAGTTCGCACGTTTGTTTGCTAGGGCGTTTCCGGAACCAAACCAACCGCAAGATTTACCATTTCCGGAGGAGAGCGAAAGCGACCAATGAAAATGCTACCGCCGATAGTTCCCCATGCTTCGCTCAAGGACGATTTCGGCGCAACGATTACTTACGGCGGCTCGGATAAAGGAACCCAACTCGTGAGTGGAATCATATAGTGGTGCGTACATACCCAATACTCGCTTGGGTTCTAAGAATTCAGAGAGCGCCCTTTTTGCTCTCGCAGGGTTTGCGGGATCAACGACACCAAAACACTTGCCTTCTGAATGGTGGATCAGAGAAAAACAGGGGATATCTGTTAGTCCATCTCCAATGTAGATGATGTTTCGCATGGGGATTCTTCTCGAATGGGTCGGAACGTCCTTATTGACAAGATATGGGTTTGAATAGGTCTGCTCTGGGGATACCCCTTTGTTAATTTCAAAGATATACCTGGTCTTTTCAGTAAAATTTATCGCTCTTTTGACGTGCGTGATGCGAGTTGGACTTCCGCCTTCTCCGAACAGACAACCATATGTTGCCGTGAAATACTTCTGAACGATCGTATTGCCTGCGATGATATCTTGAAGGCCTCCAGATACAATGTAATATTCTATCCGAATGTCTTTAAAGTCTCTTGACACCAATATCTTCAGTTCATCTAACATCTCCACGAGCCCTGGGTGGAACAACGGAGTCAATTCACTTCCAAAGACCGCAAGGTCGGCATTGGTTAGCAATCCCAGAGGCTTGTCCTCGCCAATCTTCTCTATCATTGCCCATAGGTACGCAAGCGTCGGATCATAGCCGCTATTCAACAGGGCCTTCACCTCGCCCTGCCAAAAAGTATCTGTATCAATTCCTAGTTTGTTAAGAAAGAAGGTTGTTGAATCTGGGACGAGCGTATCATCGAAATCAAAAACTAAGGCTATAATATCCAAGTGGTTCCCCATCCCAAAAAACGCCCTACGCTTTCATCTTCCTTTCTTCCGACATGGCCTCTTGGGCTTTCTTGATTGCGCCCAGCAAAATCTTAGTGCTGTGATTTACTTCTTCCACTTTGTCGCTGCGCCCCTTGTCGGTGGATGGATTTTTGCCGCCTTTGGGGCACTTGTCATCTCGGTATTCCATAGCACCAGCCTCCTTTTTTGAGGTCCCCTCTCCGTGGTGCCATTTCAAGATCGGCCAACGCCACCGATTCTTGAACATTAATTTCGCCCTACGCTTATCTGTGATGGTCTAAATTAGTCCACCACTGTTACCTCACAAAATCGCCTCTATTAGAGGCCACACTAACGAAGGTGTGCGAATCTAATGAATCTGTCAAGTGGCAATTATTGCCATGGCGAGCACGCGCATGATCCTTTGTATTATCAATGGGTTGTGAAAAACGACAAGGGAGGCCATAGCTCTCCGAGGTTGTCAGTTGACAGGCATACTTGCTGAAAGTTTGTGCAATTCCCATGTCCTTGTTACTACCACTAACTAGTACACTCCGTCCCGAAATAGGGCGCGGGCGGCGCGCCTGAGTTCCCCCGGTGGTCTGGTCCCTTCATCGCGGCTGGCCTCCGTCGCGACCATGCCTTATTTCCGGGATAGGCTCTAAGCCGAACCTCGGGAGATCCGGCGGCGGAATCCGGACGCCGGAATCGCTTTACCGATTATGACCGTCTCCGCTATACTCGGCGCGGGAGTTTGCACCTTGGGCATCCGCGGCCACCTGGAAACGATGCCGCTCGCCGACGTCCTGCAGTGGCTCTCGCAGGGCAACAAGACGGGCGTGCTCGTGTGCCGGTCGGCCCGCGGCGTGGCCAAGCGGGTCTTCTTCGAGAAGGGGCGGGTCCTCTCCACCGCCTCCTCCGACCCGCGGGAATACCTGGGCCAGTTCCTCATCAGCCGCGGTTTTCTGACCGAGGAGCAGCTCAACATGGCCATGGAGACCCAGCTCCAGACCGGGATCAAGCTGGGCAAGATCCTGGTCACCGTAGGCATCCTCGACGAGGACGACCTCAAGGCGATGCTCCGGCTCAAGGCCGAGGAGAGCCTGTACGACCTCTTCCTTTGGGGGGAGGGCGAGTTCCACTTCGAGGACCAGGAGAGCATCTCCGAAGAGCTCATCGCCATCCAGCTCGACGTCATGTCGCTGGTCATGGAGGGCGTCCGGCGCTGCGACGAGTGGGGCCGCATCCGCGCGGTGGTGCCCAACGGACGGGTCGTGCTCGCCCGGACCGGAAAGCGCCTGAGGGACGCCAGCATCGAGGTCTCGACGCCGCTCCTGAGGGTCTACGAGGCAGTGGACGACCGGCGGACGGTGGAAGAGGTGGCCCTCGAGCTCCACGCCACCGAGTTCTACGTCTCGGCGGCGGCGTTCAAGCTCATCGAGAACGGCCTCCTGCGGGCGGCGGGCGAGAAGCAGGAGCGGAGCGAGGTGGCGTACGACGCCATCAAGGAGAAGCTGCTCGACGAGGCCCGGCGGCTGGTGGAGGCCGAGCGTTACGGCGAGGCCATCAACCTGCTCCAGTACGCCGTGAAATCCGATCCCCAGGACACGGGGGCCCGGGACCTCCTCCTCCAGGCCGAGGAGAGCTACAGCGAGCAGTTTTTCCGGGACACGGTCCCCCTTCGAACCGTTCTCGAGCTCGCCGTCCCCCTCTCCAAGCTCTCCGCCTGCGACCTGACGCCCCAGGAGGGCTACCTGGCGACCCGGGTGAACGGCATGTGGGACCTGGAGTCCATCCTGAAGGTCTGCCCCCTCCCCCAGCCCGAGGCGCTACGCGCGGTCAAAAAGCTCCTCGACCTCAAGGTCCTCAAGGTCAAGGGTCCCTGACGCTCACGTCCCGGGCTTTCTGACCTCTCCGGCGACGGGGGCCGCGGGTTTTTCGCACAGCGGGAGGCGCGGGAGCTTACCGGGGACCTCCGCCCGCACCACCACGCCCTCGCGGCAGAACGTCCAGGCGGCGAAGACCAGCTCCCGGCGCGACGGGGAGGCGGCCCCCGGCGCGAAGCAGAGGACCCCCGACACCGGGCGGTCCACGGCGGCGAGGCGCTTCCAGGCTTTGCCGGCGTCCCCGCCCGTCGCCAGCGCCCAGCGGGGAGCGCCGGTCAGGAGCGCGACGCCGCCGGTGACCAGAAGGGTGGGACCCTTTCCGTCCCCCCAGGTCCATCCGCGGGCTCCGGGAAACGGAGTGGGCTTGAGAGAAACGGCCTTGGCGACCTTCTCGCCGACGAGGCTCTCGAACCGGCGGGCGTCCTTGAGGGAGAAGGCCACGGCCCAGCGCCCTCCGTCCCCCGACTCCTCCGGGCCGTCCGCCTCCCCGCCGAACACCACCAGCGACTCGTCGCCCAGGGTGGGGAGCAGATCGTTGGCGAGGGAGAGGTCCAGCTTGCCTTCCACCAGGCCGATGACCGCGCGGACGTTTCCCATCTGGTCCGGGGGCAGGCGCCGCCCCGCCTCGTCCAGGATCATGCGGTACTCGCCCGGGAGGTCGAAGCCTCCCGCCCAGAGGTAGGTCTCGCCGTCCCGCGGGACCCGCTCCGCGAGGGTGGGCCGCGCCGTGCCCGCGGAGGCTGCCAGCTTCCAGACCCCGCCGACCTTCTCGGCGAAGCCGAGCGAGGCGGCCACGTCCCAGGTGCCGCGGTCCCCCTCGGGGGGGGCGGTCCAGAGCGCGGCGCCGGAGAGGCTCTCGAGGGAGAGCAGCTCGAGCGCCGCCTTCCGGGCCGACTCGGCCAGGGCCCCCTCCGCCGCGGGCCCCTCGGGCTGCCCGTCCGGGGTCACCGGGGCTGGAGCGAGAGGGGCGGCGTCCCGCCCGCCCGGAAGGGCGCCGGTCAGGGCGGAGAGGGATTTCTCGAAACCGGGTTTGGAGAGGTCCGCGAGCAGGGCGGCGCCGGCGTAGAGCAGGGCACCCCGGGCGGCGCCGAAAGGCGCCACGGTCTTGCGAAAGGCCGGCGAGGCCTCGAGGGTGGCCCCCTCCCCGTTCAGGAAGGCCTCCGCCGCGGCGGTGGAGGAGGCGACCACGGCCCGCTGGTCGTCCACGCCCCAGAGCAGGCACGGCTGGTCCTTCCCCTCGCCGCCCGCAACGACGTGGAGCGCGAGTCCTCCCGCGGTCTTTACCGAGTTCCCCTCGCCGAGCTTCTCCTTGAAGAAGAGATCCAGGGGGGCGCGCTGGCCCGGGGCGAGCGGCATGAAGCCCGCGCCCTCCCAGCGTCCGCCGTTCCGCCAGAGTCCCAGGGCCGCGGGCTGGTTCTGGAGAAGCACGGGAAGCTCTTGGGGTTTTAGGGGCTCTGCGGCCCAGACCTGTCCGAGCACCTGGAGGAGGGGATCCGCGCCCGGCTTGGGGGCGGCGGCCGGGGTGCCGGGGCCCGGCGGGAGGTCCAGCCACTGGCCGAGCCGGGAGGTCTCGACGTAGAGCTCGGTCCGGGCCGGAAAGTACGCCGCGAGGCCGGCGTACGACTCCCCCCGGTGCGTCTTCCAGAAGTAGAGCCCCGCGGCTCCGGCGAGGACCGCGGCCAGCAGGACGACCACCACCGCCATGCGTTTCATGGTGCCTTCCTCCTCGCCCTCTCCTACGGAGAAGCGGGCCGGAAGGTTTCGGGTGGATATAGGGCGCGGCCGCGGCGTGGAACTTCAGGGTTTCGGACCCGGGGACTCAGGGAAATTTCCCCGGAGCTGCTGGACCTCCCCGAAGAGGACCGCCTCGGCGGCCCGGAGCTGCTCGTTGGCGGTGATGAGGTCCTCGATGCTCCGGCGGGCCTCCGCGTAGAGCGAGGCGTTCACGATGGCCATGGTGCACTGGCGGGCGAAGATCTCGAGTACCTCGAGGGTGTCGGGGCCGAAGGCGTCCGGGTCGCCGCTGTAGACCGAAAGGGCGCCCCGCACCGCGTCCTCGTGGATCAGGGGGACCGCGCAGGAGACCCGGTAGCCCCGCTCCAGGGCCGCCCGCCGCCAGGGGGCGAACGCCGGGTCCTCGGGCCGGGAAACGACGATCCGGCGCTGCTTGATGCACCGGCCCGTGGGCCCCTGGGCGCGGGGCGATTCGTCCCAGCGGATTCTCAGGTCCCGGGTGTACCCCTCGTCGTGGCCCGCGCTCGCCAGCACCTGGACCTCGGTGCTCTCCGGCACCACGAGGCCCACCCAGGCCATGCGGGCCCCGAAGGCGTCCAGGGCCGCCTCGCAGATCGCCCGCGCGGTCGTCTCGATGTCGGAGGCCCCCCCCATCGCCTGGGAGGCGGCGAGGAGTGCGGAGAGCTGGCGGCTGCGCTTCAGGGCGTCGAGCTCGGCTCGGCGCCGGGGGGTGAGATCGTGGACCATCGAGAGGACCCCGACGACCCGCCCGTCTGGCTCCTTGAGAGGCGTATTGAACCAGTCGCACTCGATCCGGGCCCCGGACGCCGTGAAGTTCACGCTCTCGCCGTGGGCAGTCTCGTCCCCCTCGAGCAGGCGCCTCATGATCCCGTCCACGTAAGCCCTCCGCTCTGGGGTCACGATGAACTCGTGCGCGCACCTGCCGATCGCGAAGGAGGCCGGAAAACCGAAGATCTTCTCGGCGGCGGCGTTCCAAAAGGAGACTCGGAACTGGGTGTCCCAGAGGATGCACGCCAGGGGGCTGCGGTCCAGGATGAGCTGCAGCCGCTCCCGGCTGCGGAGGACCTCCGCCTCGGCGCTGCGTTGCGCGGTGATGTCCCGGTTGATGCTGAGGATCGCCCGGACCCCCTTGAAGTCAATGACGGAGGCGTTGATGTCGAGGAGAATCTCGCTCCCGTCCTTCCGGAAGTGGATGGACTCGAAATGGGAGACCGAGCCCACCGCCAAGGTCTCGCGGATGCGCGCCTTTCCAGCCAGCGGGTTCTTCGACAGGGTCACCAGGGACATCCCGGCGAGCTCGTCGCGGTCGAAGCCGTAGAGCCGGCAGGCGGCCTCGTTGGCGTCGAGGATCCGCTCCTGATCGGGCTCGAAGACGACCACCGCATCGTGGGCGTTCTCGAAGACCCCGCGGTAGGTGCGCTCGGAGCGGCGCAGGGCCTCCTCCGCGCGCCGCTTCTCGGTGATGTCCCGGACGGTCCCCTCGTGGAAGAGGACCCGGCCCGCCTCGTCGCGGACGGCCCGGGCACTCTCGAGGACATCAATGATCTGGCCGTCGCGGCGCAGCCACCGGCCCTCCAGGTCCCGGACCTGGCCCTCCCGGGCCATGATCTCCTGAAACCTCGCCCGCTCGGAGGGGTCGGGGCACCCCTCCTTCCAGATGTCGCGCTGGAGGAGCTCCGCGAGACTCCCGTACCCCAGCATGCCGACCAGAGCGGGGTTGGCCATCAGGACCTGCCCCTCCGGCGTGGAGAGGTAGATCCCCTCCGAGACGCCTTCGAAGATGGCGCGATACCGCGCCTCGCTCTCCTGGAGAGCCGCCTCCGCCGCCCGGCGGGCGGTGAGGTCAATCCCCGCCCCGATGAGACAGGCCCGGTCCTCCACCTGGACCCTCAAGCCGTTGAAGAAGTGGGGAATCCACCTGCCGTCCTTGGCGACGAGGGAGGCCTCCGCGGTGGCGGAACCCTCCCGAAAGACCTTTCCGATCCTCTCCTTGACCAGCGTCCTGTCGGGCTCGGAGAAGAAGTCGAGGGGGTGCATCCGCCCCACCTCCTCGGAGGTGTACCCCGTGACCTTCTCAAGGTTGCGGTTCCACCGGAGGAACTTTCCTGCCTGGTCGAAGAGGTAGAAGATGCCCGGGATGCTGTCCAGCGCCCAGGCCGAGAAGTCGCGCTCCCGCCGGACGGTCTCCTCGGCCGCCTTGCGCTCGGTGATGTCGCGTAGCGCCCCCACGACGGCCACCACCTTGCCGTCTCGGACGACCGGGGCCTCGTGGACCTCGACCCAGAGCGTGCGGCCCTTCCGGGTGCGCAGCTCGAGGGAGTAGGGCGGTTGGGCCTCGCCCGTCTCGATGGCTCGCACGGTGGCGTTGTGCCCCTGCGCATTCGCCGGATGGTCCGTGATGAGCTCGGTCCACCGCACGAGGGCCTCTTCGGCGGAGCAGTCGAAGAAGGACTCGGCCTGGGGGCTCACGTAGGTGAGCACGTGGTCCGGGGTGCGGCGATAGAAGAGATCCCCGCTGTGCTCTACGATGTCGCTCAATTGCTGCTCGCGCTCTGCGAGCCGCGCCTGGATGGCCACGCGGTCGGAGATGTCCCGGAAGATGCCAAGGACGACGGGGCGCCCCTCCACCTCGATGCCGCACCCGCTGATCTCGACGGGGATCCGGCGGCCGTCGCGGTGCTGGACGAAGACGTTCACCAGGGTAGTCCGCCCGCCCTCCTTCATGTGCTCGCGGAAGATCCGGGCGTAGACCTCCTGTTCCTCGGGGGGGTGCAGGTCCAGCTGGTGCATGCGGCGGATCTCGTCCAGGCTCCTGCCGACGAGTTCCTTGGCGCGGGAGTTCGCGTCCAGGAGCATCCCGGTCCGGGCGTCGGCCAGGAAGAGGGCGTCGTTGGCCGACTCCAGAAGCGTGCGGTACCGCAGCTCGGAGGCGCGGAGGGCCTCCTCGGCTTCGTGGCGCGCGGTGACGTCCAGCAGCATGATGAAGACCTTGCCCACCACGGGGACGCCGAAGAGGTAGGCGGTCTTGAGCGTCCCGTCCTTGCAGGTGATCCGGTACTCCCGCCCCTCGATCTCGCGGTCCTTGGCGACGGCGCGCCGGACCCGGTCGCTCCAGGTGGCGGCCACCTCCTGCCGGTAGAGGTCGTCGGGGCAGGCGAGGACCCACCAGCGGTCCATGTCGGGGATGTCCTCCGGACGGTAGCCGAAGGTCTCCACCGCCTTCCGGTTGAGGTACTCGATAGTGCCGTCCATCGCCACGAGGGCCATCGAGATGGGAGAGCGTTCCAGGATGGCCCTGAGGCGGGATTCGCTCTGGCGCAGGGCTTCCAGGGCTTCGTGTCGCTCGGTCACGTCGAAGCCGGTGAGGATGGTGGCTGACCGACCGCGGTACTGGATGGCGGCCGCGCTGAAGTCGCCCCAACGCTCGCGGCCGTCCTTCGAGACCACCTTGAGTTCGGTGCGGGCCGGGCCGGGCTCTTCCCGGAGCCGGACGAGACCCCGCTCCCGGGCCTCCTGCTGGAACCGCCGGTGGACCGATTCCCAGAACCGGGCGCCCTCCGGCTCCTCCGGGGAGGAGCCGCCCATGGCCGCCGCGGCGGGGTTGGCGTAAACAAAGGCGTCGCCCTGGTGGATGAGGATGGCGGCGGAAGTAGTCTCGGCGAGCTGGCGGAACCGCTCCTCGCTTTCGCGGAGCGCCTGTTCGGTCCGGCGCTGCTCGGTGACGTCGCGGCAGATGCGCATCACCGCGCGCACCTCGCCGGCGGCGCCCAGGAGCGGGGCGATGTACTCGGAGAAGACGCGGGTTCGACCCTGCCACACCTCCCGGATCTCGGCCACGAGCGGCTGGCCCGTCTCGGCCACCGTGCGGACGTTCGCCATGATGGCGTCCGCGTCCGCGCGGGAGTTGAGATCGTAGGGCGTCTTGCCCAGCACCGCGGTCTCGTCGAGGCCGAAAGCCTGCGCACGGAGGAACTGGAGGTACCGGCCCTGCAGGTCCTGGACGAGGATGATGTCCCCCCCGTGCTCGAGGTGGAGCCGCTCTCGCTCCCGGCCCTCCTGGAGCTCGGCCTCGGCACGGGCCCGCAGGGTGAGGTCCTCGAAAAAGACCGCGACCTGACCCTCGCCCGCCGTCCGCACCGCGTGCACCGTGACCTGGGCGCGGAAGAAGGTCCCGTCCAGCCTCCGTCCCGTCACGGGGCGGCTCTCCGGGATGGACTTTCCCCCCGTCCCCGCGGCGACGTGGCCGGCGATCCGCTCCCGGTCCGCGGCGGCCACCAATTCGACCACCGGGCGGTCCTGGAGCTGCCCCGGCGACGATCCCCGGAAGAGCTCCACGGCGCGGCGGTTGGCGAAGGTCACCTTCCCGTCGCGCAGCAGAAGAACGCCCAACGGAGCGTTCTCGACGAGGTCGGCGTAGAGAAGAGAGGGAGGCCGTTCGACGACCTTCCGGCGCCCCGCCGAAGGTGGGCGGCGCTTCGGGGTGGGCGGCTTGCCCTTTTCGGGTGGTGTGCCGGACGGTTTCTTCGGCGCGGCCACGGAGCCTCCCGCCCCCCTTATACAGGCAGCGCGCGCCCAATGGCAACCGGGTGGACAGGGCGCGCCGGGGACGGCTACACTCACAGGCGCGCCGCCCGCCGGGCGGCCCCGGGAGGGAACCCATGAGCGTCTCCTGCGGCATCGTCGGCCTGCCCCGGGTCGGCAAAACCACCATCTTCAACGCCCTTACCGCCTCGCGGGCCCAAGTCCACGCCTTCGGCGCCGCCTCGCAGGACCCAAACGTGGCGGTGGCCGCGGTCCCGGACCCCCGGCTCGACGATCTCGGGAGGGCCTTCCGCTCCAGGAAGGTCACCCCCACCACCCTGCAGTTCGTGGATGTGGCCGGCCTCGTAAAGGGTTCCTCCCGGGGCACTGGGCTCGGCAACCAGTTCCTGGCGCACATTCGCGAGGCGGACCTCGTGGTCCAGGTGGTCCGCTGCTTCGAGAACCCAGAAGTCCCGCACGTGGAGCAGACCCTGGACCCCGCGAGGGACGCGGAGACCATCAACCTCGAGCTCGTCCTCGCGGACCTCGCCACGGTGGAGAAGCGCCGGGAACGCACCCTCAAGCTGGCCCGCTCGGGGGACGAGGCCGCGCGAAAGCTGGCGGCGGCGCTCGAGAGGCTCCTGGCGGCCCTGGAGGAGGGGAGGCCCGCGCGCGCCGCGGGGCTTAAGCCCGAGGAGTGGGGGCTCCTGTCCGACCTCCACCTCCTCACCGCCAAGCCCGTACTGTACGTGGCAAACGTGGACGAGGCGGGGCTGGCCGCGGAGCACCCCCTCGCGGCCTCTCTCGAGGCCTTTGCAGCGGGGGAGGGGGCGCCCTGCCTGCGCATCTGCGGCCAGGTGGAGGCCGAGCTCGCGGCCCTCGCGTCCGAGGAGAGGCCCGAGCTGATGGCGGCCTACGGGCTTTCGGAACCGGGCCTCCACAAGCTCATCCACGCCGCCTTCTCGGCCCTGGACCTGACCACCTTCCTCACTGCCGGCGAGAAGGAGACGCGGGCTTGGACCATCCGACGGGGAACCCGGGCCCCGCAGGCGGCGGGCAAGATCCACAGCGACCTGGAGCGGGGGTTCATCCGGCTGGAGTGCTACGACTACCAGGACTGGGTGGCCTGCGGGCGGGACGAGAAGAAGGTAAAAGAGAAGGGGCTCTGGCGCTCGGAAGGGCGCGACTACGTCCTCCGGGAGGGGGACGTCTGCCTCTTCCGGTTCAACGTCTGATACCAACTTGCCGTCATTCGTAGAGCATTCGGCTGGAGGGTGCTTCGCACCTTTCGGGACTCGCGGCCGTCTCGTCGGAGGATTTGGGCTCGGGTCTGCCTTCGAAGAACCCTTCTCCGAGCCGACCCCGCGAGCCCAGGCCCTTCGGGCGCTCCAGCCTTCCTGAATTCCTGCCACCTCCCCCCCCACCTTAATTGAGTGCGCTGCGAGTCTCGGGCCATCTGCTTTGTCAGCAATCGGCGTCCGGCACGCTCCGAGTACATCCCAGTACGCGTCGGTGCCGTCCGCCTCGGCTTTCGCGCATCTGACCCAATCCGCGCGGGACGCCGCCTTCCCTCGCTTCGCTCGGGAAGGCGATTCCTCTATGACGGATGTCCAATTTGGTATGAGGGGTTCCGGAAAGCTCGCGGGGGCGGGCCGCGCCCCGTCAGAGCCGGTCGTTGTTGAGCTCCTCCTCGACCTGGAAGTAGACGCGGTAGCGCTTCTCGTTGTCGTGGATGCCGTCGGCGAGGATCTTGTCGAGGCGCTTCACGTCCTTCTTGCCGATGGTGAGGTTGGCGCCGAGGACGAAGGCCGAGTTGAGGTCCATCGTGGCCAGGTCCGCCGAGATGAAGGCCACGTACATCTTGCGCCGCCGCTCCGGCGGGAGGCCGTTGATCGCCTGGAGGATCTTGTACCCCCCCTCGGGGTCGTCGGGGAACCGGTTGTCCACGGTGATGATGGGGTAGTAGTTCCCCGAGCGCGCCGCCTCGATGGCGGACTGGGTCGTGGCTGCCACCTCGACACGATAGCCCATGCGGGTGAGGGCGTCGCGGATGACCCCCTGGAAGAGTTCCTCGTCCTCGCAGACGAGGGCCGTGGGGACGTCGCCGTCCACCGCCTCGCCCTGGCCCTCATCCTGGACCTTCACCCCGAGCTGCTTGAGGACCTCGTGCATCACCTGTTTTCGGAGGGCCTCCATCGCTTCATGGGGGATCGCGGCGGCGGCGCCGTTGCCGCCGCCGGCCGGGGCCGCCATCGGCGCAGTCTGGGTTTGGGGGGGCGGAGGCGGCGCGGCGGGGGCGGGCGCCGCGACCTCGGGAGAAGGCCCGACCGGAATCCGGCCGCCGCAGGAGGGGCACTTGATCACGCTCGGGATCTTGGGCACCTTGGCGTCGTCGAGGGCGAAGGCCTTCTGGCACGCGGGGCACTGGATGCGCATCGTCACTTCTCCATCAGGTCCTTGAGGTCCGTGCCGCCGGCGGGGGGAGTCTCGAACTGCGAGGCGGCGCGGCCCTGGGCCGCTGCCTGCTTCGCCGCCGCGCCGGTCTCGGCGATGCCGGACATCTTGAGCTGGAGGTTGGGGGCGTTGGTGGCGTAGGAGAGGGCCGTCTCCTGGGTGATCGCCCCCTCCCGCCACAGGCGCTCCAGCTCCATGTCGAAGGTCTGCATCCCGTCGAGGAACCCGTCGCCCATGGCGTCGGTGAGGGACTTGCCCTCGCTCTCGCCCTGCTGGATGTACTCGCGCGTGCGGGGACTCGAGCGCAGGATCTCGCACACCGCGAGCCTCCCCTTGCCGTCGGCCCGTGGGACGAGCCGCTGGCTCACGACCCACTTGAAGGTCTGACTAAACCGGTTGCGGATCTGCTGCTCCTCGCTACGGGGGAAGGCGCCGATGATGCGGTCCACGGTCTTGCTCGCGTCAATGGTGTGAAGGGTCGAGAGGACGAGGTGGCCCGTCTCGGCGGCCTCCAACGCGATCTCCATGGTCTCAAGGTCGCGCATCTCGCCCACCAGGATGACCTTGGGCGCCTGCCGGAGCGCGGCCCTCAGCGCGAGGGCGAAGGTGGGGACATCGGCGCCCACCTCGCGCTGGTTGATGGTGGCCTTCTTGTGGCGGTGCATGTACTCTACCGGGTCCTCGACGGTGACGATGTGGTAGGACTTGTTCTCGTTGATCCGGTCAATGACCGCCGCCAGCGTGGTGGACTTGCCCGACCCCGTCGGGCCCGTCAGCAGGACGATGCCGTTGCGCTCGTCGGCGATCCCGTTGAGCTGCTCGGGGAGCCCCAGCTCCTTCACCGTGGGGACGCCGTTGGGGATAACCCGCAGGACGATGCTGTAGGTCCCGCGCTGGCTGAAGATGTTCACCCGGAACCGGGTCTTGCCCGGGATGGAGTAGGAGAGGTCCGCGCTGCCCTGCTTCAGCAGCTTCCGGATGAGGACCTTGTCGTTGTGCATGAGATGGAGGGCGATCTGCTCCGTCTGGTAGGGCGAGAGCCGCTGGAGTCCCTTGATGGGGACCTCCTTGAGCTGCCCCGAGACCTCCACCTGCGGGGCGCGCCCGACCGAGAAGTTGAGGTCCGAGATGTTGGGGGCGTAGGCGAGCATAAACTCCAGGAGACTGTCAATCTGTCCGGACACGGGTTCCTCCCCGAGATGACGGCGGCGGCAGAACGCCCACCGGCGATTGTAGCGGGGGGCGGACCGGGGGGCAAGAGGCGGGGCGGGGGCTCATGCCGAGCGGAGATCCGATCCGGCACATTCGGTCAAATCGGTATCAGAGGCCCGCGGCGCGAAGGACGGCGGCGAGGCCGGCGGCGTCGGCCTCCGTGAAGGCCCCGGCTTCGTGGCTGTCTAGGTCCAGGACCCCCCAGCAGCCGGTCCCGTCGGTCAGGGGGACCACCACCTCGGACCGGTCCCGCGGGTCGCAGGCCACGTACGAGGAGCCGAGGCCGGCCACGTCGCGGACCACCTGCGGCTTCCCGGTGAGGAAGCCCTTTCCGCAGACCCCGTGGAGGCCGATGGGCGAGCAGGCGGGCCTGGGGCGGCAACAGGCGAGCCGGAGCTCGCCTCCGCCGGGCGCCGGCAGGTAGAAGCCGCACCAGGAGATCCCCTCGGCGCCCAATGCCTCCCACAGGAGGGCGGTCAGCCGCCGGAGCTTCTCCTCCCGCGGGACCTCCCGGGGGAGTTCGCTCGCGGCGCGCCGGGCGAGGGTGGCGTAATCCCGGGCCATGGGTTTTCTCCTCGGGGCTTTCTTTCGCCCCGGACAGCATGGCAGGCCCCCTGCGCGAAGACAAGGCGGGTCCGCCATCAGGCGGCGGGGTTGCCCGACGCCGCGTCGAGGAATCGGCGCAGTTCCCGGCGGAAGGGCTCGGGACATTCGAGCATGGGGAGGTGGCCGCACCGCGGGAGCATCGAGAGCCTGGCCCCGGGGATGCGGGAGGCCGCGTAGCGGCACTCGTCCAGGAAGGGGTCCTCCTCCCCGCAGAGGGCGAGGACCGGCATGGCGAGGGCGGCCGCGTGGGCCTCGGTATCGAAGGCGCGGGCCGGGGTCTCCGAGAGAAGGTCCGCCCCGGTGTAGCCCTCGGTCGCCCGGCGCAGTCGCCGCAGCCCCTCGGCGGAGGCCCTCAGCTTGCCGAAGAGCCGGGCGTCCTGGAGGAGCGGAAGGGCCGCCTCGACCCCCTGCGTGCGGGCCACCTCCTTCACCCGCCGGACCCAGGCGCTGGCGATGGGGCGGAACCGGCGCTCCTGCTCCGGCCCCCCCTGGGGCTCGGCGGAGCCGACGTAGGTCAGGCTGGCCACCCGCTCCGGGTGTTGCATGGCGAACACCCCGCACAGCTGCGCCCCCTTGGAGTGGCCCACCAGGTGGGCCCGGGCGATCTCCATCCCGTCCAGCAGGGCCCGGAGGTCCTCGGCGTCGGCCGCCCGCGAGTACTCCAGGCGGGGATCCGAGGTGGAGCGCCCCGAGCCCCGGGGGTCGTAGCGGACCACGCGATAACGGTCTTCCAAGGCGGGTGCCACCGGGTCCCAGAGCCGCGCGTTCAGGGTCCAGCCTGGAACGAGCACCACTGGCGGACCGGAAGGGACGCCGGCCACTTCGTAGGCGAGGGCGAGGCGGGAGGGCGGAGGCAGCTCGCCTGGGAGGTCGCGGTAGAGGAGGGGCATGCTCAGGGCCTATCCGGAAATAGGGCGCGGCCGCGCGCTCTGCGCCGGGCGAGCAGGGCAAGGCGGCCGACCGCAGGCAGGCTGGGTCAACCGCCTGTCGAGGGAGGCCAACAAAGCCATGCGACGCCCGCCGCGAGCGCCCGGAGGGACGGGGCCATCCGCGCGCCTGGCTGCGTCAGCTCGCTCGCCC
>JAKAIJ010000249.1 GCA_021814355.1 Acidobacteriota bacterium | reverse complement strand
CCGGCGGTCGCTGGCGTCGGCGGCCCGCTCCACCCGGCCCGCCCTCTCCATCCGGTCCACGAGCCCGGTGACGTTGGAGCGGTTCACCACCAGCATCCTGCCCAGGGTGCTCTGGTCCAGCGCCCCCTCCTTGGACTGGAAGCCCAGGAGGACCAGGACGTTGAACTGGGAGTCGGTGAGGCCGAGGGGGCGCAGGAGCCGGTCGCCCTCCTTGGAGAGCAGCCCCGCGGTGACCACCAGCCCCAAGAGGGCCTCGTGGGCCGGGTGCCGGATCGGCGAGGGGAGCCCGAGTTCGTCGCGCAACGCCATGGCAACCTCCAAACAATCCGTATCTAAAATGTATAGTAACAAACTAATTTTGTCAAGAAGAGACGCCCGTACCGCGCAACTCGCGCTCCTTCAGCGGGTTGCGGCGCGGCCCGCGGCGTTGCCCCGGCGGCGGCGGCGTGGTAGCGTAGCGCCCGGGCCGCTCGGATGGGGCGTCGGAGGAAGAGGGGATAAGGAAGTGGCGGGAGCGCCCAAGCGGTCGGCGGGAGAGGGATGGGCGCTGGTGAAGCGCTGCGCGGTCTGCGGACGCGAGGAGCGGCAGTGCGCCTGCGCGCCCCGGCCGCCGGCCCCCCTCCCTCCCGGCAAGCAGCGCCCCCGCTACCGGTTCGAGAGGCGCCGCGGCAAGCCCGTCACGATCGTCACCCACTTGGCGCTCTCGGAGGCGGACCTGAAGGCGCTCGCCAGCGACCTGAAGTCCAAGCTGGGGACCGGCGGGACCGTGGAGGAAGGCGAGATCGTCCTCCAGGGCGACCGGCGGGAGGCGCTCCCGGCGCTCCTGGCCGAGCGGGGGTTCCGTGCCTGAGGCCGGCGCCAGCGGGCCCACCGGCCATCTGGCGGCCTTCGCCGCCCGGCTTCCCCTCATCCTCGAGGTTCCGTTCCGCACGGTCCTGGAGGGGCTTCCCAGTCCGCTCCTGTCCGCCGGGGGACGGGAGCTGGGCGAACTGCTGGGCGTGGCCGGGCTGGAGGGGTGCGGTGCGCTGCCCCGGGCCTGGTCGCGCATCCACGGCCAGCGCCACTTCCGCATGGTGTGCGTCCTGGCGGTGCGCATCGCGGTGGACGAGGGCTGGCCGGTTTCGGAGCCCGACCGGCTCCCTGACCTCTGGTGCCTCTGGACGGCGGGCTGCCTGCATGACCTCGGTCGCATAGACGACGGGCTCGATCCGGGCCACGCCGAGCGCGGGGCAAGGGTGGCCGAGCGCTACCTTCCCCAGGAGGGGGTGCCGCCGGAGCGCGTGGCGCTCGTGGCCCGCCTTATCCGGAGCCACGGCGCGTCCGACGAGGGGCTCGGCGCGCTGGACCGGATCTTCAAGGACGCCGACGGCCTCGACCGGTTCCGTCCGGCCGTGGGCGGCTGTTCCTTGAAGCTGCTCCGGACGGAGGCGGCTCGGGCGCTCCACCCCCGGATTCGCGCCCTCTACCTCGGCCCCGTCACCGACACCGGCTGAGCCCACGACGCGATCCGCCGCTCCTCCCCTGTTCTATACAGAGCGCCATAAGTCTTCGCAACACCGACGAGGGAGCAAAGCACGTGGCGCTCTGTATTCGCGGGGAAGGCGGCCTCGAATTCCCGCTTCGCTGGCAAAGCCAGTCGAAGCGGGATGCGGCCCTTCGGGGGTCTTGCGGAGGCCGCCTTTCAGGCGGCGCAAGGCCTTGGCCGCCCGCCCTGGCCCAGGCAAGCCCCCCGCGGGAGCGGCGCTGGGCCAGGCGTTCTTCGCACGGCTGCTGGCGTTCGAAGTTCCATGTCTTCGCTTCTCGCGCCGCATCCGTACGCTCGAACCCCCGCGGGCCCTACCGGGGAAGGCGTGGTGACGCCTCCCCCGGAGCCCCCACCCGCATACAGAGTGCCGGATTTCCGGCGCTCTGTATAGATGCCCCGCGGGGTTTCGTACTCCCTCGGGCAAAGACGGCGCCTCGATCCGGGCGGGCGGCGCGCCGGTCAATGCAGGCCGCACTTTCGCAAGAACGCCATCATGGGGCACCAGTTGGTGAAGGCGGACTGGAGGAGGTTCACGCCCACGAAGGCCGTGAACGCGAAGAAGCCCGGGTGGACCCAGTACCCCAGGGCCACGCTCAGGACCACGAAAAACCCTGCGATGCCGCGGAGCGCGCGCTCGATCATAAAGGCTCTCCTTTCCAGATCTTCCAGATGCACCCTCGGGCTTTCGGTAACCGCTCCGCGCTATACTGAATCCTTATGGACAAGGGCCTCGGCAAGATCCAGATCCCCCCCGACCTCATCCGGCGGCTCCAGCGGGAGGAGCCGGCGGCCTTCGACGAGTTCTTCGAGCTGCTTGGCCCGCGGGTGCTCCGGTTCGGGATACGGATGTGCGGGGAGCGCGAGGACGCGAGGGACGTCCTGCAGGAGACCTTCCTCAAGGCCCTGGATTCGGTGAAGGAGCTCCGGCACCCCGAGGCCGTCCGGAGCTGGCTCTTCCGGATCGCCGCCAACGCGTGCCTGATGAAGCGCCGCCGCTCCAAGTTCCTCAAGGAGGAGGTGGCGCTCGACGACGCCCTCCCGAACCCCGCGGAGATGCAGGGCAAGCCTTTCTGGGCGGGGCTTCCGGACCGGGCGCTGGAGGACGCCGAACTCCGTGGGCGGATCCGCCGGGCGGTCCTGGACCTGCCGCCCCTCTACCGCTCCGTTCTGGTCATGCGGGACATGGAGGGGATGGACACCGGGGACGTCGCAAGCGCCCTGGGCGTCAGCCGCGACGTGGTGAAGATGCGGCTGCACCGGGCGCGGGCGAAGGTCCGGGAAGCCCTCGGCGGCGTCCGATAAGGGCCGGCTCCGGGTCCCTGCGCGGCCAGTGCCGGGCGGGTCTACGCCTCCTCCAGCGACGACTCCACGGGAACGGTCCAGGCGTGGGTCGAGGCGCAGAGCTTGTCCTCCCTCACGCAGGCGCGGATGCACTCCAGGAGGCCAGGCGCCGCCTCGTCGGAGACCACGGCCAGGATGACGACGGAGGCGCCCGGGTGGACACGGTCGCCCATCTTAAGACCCGTCTTTCCGGCCCCCAGAACGTCGGGAACGACCGTGTAGCCCGTCACGCCTTTTTCCCGCATCATCGCCATGCAGTGCGGCTCGTGCTCGCTATCCGTCACCATGAACAGCATCTTCATTCCCATACCTCGCTGGGGTTCAACCACAGAGCACACCGAGGACACAGAGGTATTGATGAGGCGAAAAAGACCACCGTTGGTGCTCTGTGCGCTCTGTGCCCTCTGTGGCGAATGATCACTCCTCTTCTTCAAAAGCCTCGTCGCGGACGGGCGGCTTGTCGCCGTAGAACAGCACGTAGAGGATCGGGATGGCGCCCCAGCTCAGGAGCGTGCTGGCCACCTCGCCCGCCATGAGGGCGATGGCCATGCCCTGGAAGATGGGGTCCGCGAGCATGACCGAGGAACCCACCACCACGGCGAGGGCCGTGAGGAGCATGGCGCGGAAGCGCACGGCGCCGCCCTCCACCACCGCGTCCTTGAGCGGCATGCCCTGCCGCATCTTCATCTCGGCGAAGTCAATGACGAGGATGCTGTTGCGCACCACGATGCCCGCCAGCGCGATGAAGCCGATCATGGAGGTGGCCGTGAAGAAGGCCCCCATGAGCCCGTGGGCGGGGATGATGCCCACGAGGGAGAGGGGGATGGGCGCCATGATGGCGAGCGGGGTCAGGTAGCTCTTGAA
>JAKAIJ010000248.1 GCA_021814355.1 Acidobacteriota bacterium | reverse complement strand
GCCACCCGCGCCTACCAATGCTGGGGCCGGGGCCTCCCCCGGGAGGTGGTGGAGCGGGCCCACGCCCTGGCGAGCGGCGGGCTCGAGCCAGACCTCACCCTCTGGCTGAACCTTCCGGTGGAGCAGGCCCTGGGCCGCGCCCGGGACCGGAACCGCTCGGGGGGCGCGACGGAGGGACGGTTCGAGGCCGAAGCCCTCGCCTTCCACCGCCGCGTGGCCGAGGGCTACGCGGCCCTGGCCGCGGAGTTCCCTTCCCGGATCGCGGCGGTGGACGGCTCCGGCGACCCCGACGCGGTCTTCGCCCGCGTGCTCGCCGTGCTGGAGGCGCGCCGTGCCCTCGGGTGAGCGCCACCCCCTCCGCTGGCTCCTGGAGCTGGCGGCGGTGCGCCTGGTCCACGCCCTGCTCCTCGTTGCGCCCCTGCGGCTACGGCTCGCCCTGGGGCATGGGGTCGGGCGGCTCGCCTACGCGCTCGACCGGCGCCACCGGAGCGTGGCCCTGCGCAACCTCGAACGCGCCCTGCCCGAGCTCGACACCGCCACGCGCGAGGCCATCGCCCGGGGGGCCTTCGCCCACCTCGGGCGGCTCCTCTTCGAGATCGTCACCCAGAAGCGCGACGCCCACCGCGCCATGGCCCGCACCAAGGTGGAGGGCTGGGGCCACCTCCAGGAGGCGGCCCGCAACCCCGGCGGCTACTTCCTCGTCTCGGGCCATTTCGGCAACTGGGAGTGGGTGGCCCACCTCCAGGCGGCCATGGGGTACCCGCTCTGGATGGTCGCCCGCCCCCTGGACAACCCTTACCTGGAGCGCTTCTTCGCGTCCCTGCGCGAGAGCACCGGAAACCGGGTGGTCCACAAACGCGACGCCACCCGCGAGATGCTCCGGGGGCTCAAGGAGGGACGGGGCATCGCCTTCATCATTGACCAGAACATGGGCGAGCCGGGCCACCTCTTCGTGGAGTTCTTCGGCCGGATGGCGGCCACGACGCCGGCGCTGGGCTCGCTCGCGGCGCGGCGCCGCGTGCCGGTCCTGCCCGTCTTCGCCTATCCCGAGCCGGACGGGGGGTACCGGGTGGTCTACGGCCCGCCCGTGCCCGTCCCGCAGACCGGAGGCCGCGAAGCGGACGCCCTCGCGGTCACCTCGGAGGCCACGCGACGGCTCGAGGCGGCGGTGAGGGCCTGCCCCGCCGCCTGGTTCTGGATGCACCGCCGCTGGCGGACCCGCCCCGACGGGCCGGACGAGGTCTAGGGAAAACGGCGTTCCGCGGCCGGCGGTGGACCGCAGTGAGGAAGAGGGATGGCAGAGAAGAGCTTCCGCGTGGACTGGGGCGTCTTCCTCGACCGGGACGGCACGGTGACCGAGGAGGTGGGCTACGTGAACCACGTCTCTCGTCTGCGCCTGCTCCCCGGGGCCGCCGAGGCCATCCGCCTGCTCAACGACGCGCGGGTCCCGGTGGCGCTCGCCACCAACCAGGCGGGGGTGGCCCGTGGCTACTTCGACGAGACGGTACTCCAGGAGGTGATGGCGCGGCTCGGAGACCTTCTGGAGACCCTCGGCGCCCGACTGGACGCGGTCTACTACTGCCCCCACCATCCCACCGCGGGGGAGCCTCCCTGGCGCGCCGCCTGCGACTGTCGCAAGCCCAAGCCGGGGATGCTCCAGCGCGGCGCGAGGGAACTGGGACTGGACCTCTCCCGCTCCTACGTGGTAGGGGACAAGATCAGCGACGTAGGGTTCGCCCGGGCCGCGGGGGCGAAGGGACTCCTGGTGCTCACCGGATACGGGCTCGGCGAGTACACCCACCAGCGCAGCCGGTGGACGTGGCAGCCAGAGGCGGTGGTGCCCGACCTCTACGCCGCGGCGCGGTGGATCCTCGAGAAGGAGGGGCTCTAATGCGGGAGCGCTGGCGCGATCTGGTGAGGGTGGTCCGCCGGTTCGAGGGGCGCCGCGTGGTGGTGGCCGGGGACCTGGTCCTCGACCGCTACTGGTACGGCGCCGTCCAACGAATCTCGCGGGAGGCCCCCGTCCCCATCGTCCGCCTCGACCGGACGCGCCTCATGCCGGGGTGCGCCGCCAACACCGTCATGAACCTCGCCTCCCTCGGAGCCGAGGTGCTGCCCGTGGGCGTGGTGGGCCTGGACCGCGAGGGCGACGCCCTCGCGGGACTCTTCAAGGAGGCGGGCGTCTCCTGCCGCCACCTCGTCCGGGAGAAGGGGTGGGTCACCCCCACCAAAACCCGGGTCCTGGCGGGCAGCGCCCACGGTCCCCGCCAGCAGCTCGTCCGCGTGGACTCGGGCGAGTCCAACGCCTTCGGCCCCGCGGTGGTGAAATCGGTGCGCAGGGCGTTGGGAACGGCCCTGCGCGGGGCCGGCGCCCTGATCGTCTCGGACTACGGCTACGGGTTGGCGGAGGCCGTCCGCGTCGGCGAGTACGCCGCCCGGGTGAAGGTCTCGGCGCTCGACTCGCGGTTCGGTCTGCTGCGGTTCTCCGGGCTCGCCACCGCCACGCCCAACGAGGAGGAGTTCGAAAACGCCTCCGGGGTGCGCGCCGGCGACAACCGGAGGGCCCTGGAGCGTGCCGGGGAGGCGCTACGCGCGCGACTGAGGCTGAGGGCGCTCCTGATGACCCGCGGAAGCCGGGGGATGTGCCTCTTCGAGAAGGGGCGCAAGCCCCTTCATCTGCCCGTCGTGGGATCCGATCAGGCGGTGGACGTGACAGGCGCGGGCGACACCGTCATCGCTGCCTACGTCCTCTCGCTCTGCGCGGGGGCGCCCTTCGCCCAGGCGGCCCACGTCGCCAACGTGGCCGGCGGCATCGTCGTGGAGCGCCACGGTCCCGCCACCACCACCGCCGGCGAGCTCTCGGCGCGGATCGAGGCCTGGGGAAAAGGAGCGCTGGCGTGAACGGACCCCGCGCCCCGGGGACGAAGATTCTCGGGCGGGACGAGGCGCGGCGGCGCCTGGACCGGGCCCACCGGCGCGGCGCGACCATGGCCCTCGCCAACGGCTGTTTCGACCTCCTGCACGTGGGGCACGTGCGCTACCTTCAGGCCGCAAAGCGCGAGGCGGACCTCCTTCTGGTCGCCGTGAACGCCGACGCCTCCGTGAAGGCGCTCAAGGGGCCCGGGCGCCCCCTCCAGCCCGCGGGGGACCGGGCTGAAATCGTGGCGGCGCTTGGGTGCGTGGACTTCGTGGTGGTGTTCGAGGAGCAAACCGTCCGCGAGCTCATCGCGGAACTCCAGCCCGACGTCCAGTGCAAGGGGACCGACTACACCGAGGCGACGGTGCCCGAGCGTGACGCGGTTCTGGCCGTGGGGGGGCGGGTCGCCATCGTGGGGGATTCCAAGAACCACGACTCAAGCCGGATGGTGGTCACGCTTCGATCGTGACGGCTCCTACCGGACAGTTCTGAACGCAGAGCCAGCACTCGGTGCAGTGCTCGGCGCGCGCCACCACGATCTTGCCGGCGCGCAGCTCGAACACGTCCTCCGGGCAAACCTCGCGGCAGACCTGATGGTTCTCGCAGGTGTCGGGGTCAATCTTGACGTCAATCATCTACCTGTCTCCAAGGGTAGAGTGTAGGGCCCGGCGCGGGAGGGTGCAAGGGTCCATGCTGCCCCCATCCCGCCGTGGAGGCAACCTACCGCCCTGCGCCCTCTGTTGGTGCCGAAGGGGGGACTCGGTCTCTTGCCCTGCGGGAGCCTCGCGGCGGTCGGAGTCCCGCCGCTGCGTTCCACGCCGGG
>JAKAIJ010000247.1 GCA_021814355.1 Acidobacteriota bacterium | reverse complement strand
TCTCGGGGCGGGGCTACGCCGTTTCCCGCCCTTCGACCCCCCGCCAACGGGCCGCCCCACGCGGGAAAGGGCGGGCCATTTCTGGCCCGCCCCAACGACGTCCGCTGGTGGAGGCGGCGGGAGTCGAACCCGCGTCCGGAGAGGTCGGCCGAGGAGGCGTCTACGCACGTAGCCGGTTCCCGGTCACTTCGCTCGACGCCGATGGAGCCGGCAATTCGGCGCTCCGCTAGTCCCAGCGCGTCTTAATCCCGGCGGCTGGAACACCCGCCGGGAAGCATCCCGCTTGCGACGTCCTCCGGAACCCGCGGGCGCTGTCCCGGGGACGTGACGGCTTACGCCGCCAGGGCCAGGTTGCTGTTGGCCGTTAAGGCTTTCCGGTCGTTTTACGAGGGCCCGGAACTCGGTGCGCGACCTCCTCCCGCACTTCCCCGTCGAGACCGTTTCGCCCCCACGAGGGTGCTGCACTCCAACTATAGCCTCCGCAGGGACTTTCGTCAACGGACGGCGGCCCCGCCGCGCGCCGTCGCGGCGACTTGCCGACCCCCGCCGGGGCGGCTAGAATAGTCCCCCGGGAGGCCGCTCCCCGCCTCCCACCCGCCACAGGAGGCGTCCCCCATGGGCCACGCAGCCAGTCCCACCCCGTCCGTGAAGAAGGTCGCCCTGGTCTTTTCGGGCGGCCCGGCGCCCGGCGCCAACGCCGTGATCTCCGCCGCCGCCCTCGCCTTCTTGGACCAGGGGGTCCAGGTGGTGGGAATCCTCGACGGGTTCTCGCACCTCGAAAGCGGCTCCGGGAGCCTGGAGAGGGGGAAGCACTACCTGGAGCTGGACACCAAGGTCTCCTCCATCCGCAACCAGCGGGGGATCCTCATCCGCTCCTCCAGGGCCAACCCCGGCAAGCCCATCAAGAGCCGCAAGGACCTGGACGACCCCGGGAAGAGCAGGAAGCTCCGCGACGTGGTCGCGGCGCTGAAGGGCCTTGGAGTGGACGCGCTGGTCACGATGGGGGGCGACGACACCCTGAAGACCGCCAACTTCCTGCACCTTCTGGGGATGCCCACCATCCACCTTCCCAAGACCATTGACAACGACTACTACGGAATCGCGTGGACCTTCGGCTTCTGGACCGCCGTGGAGGCCGCCAAGGTCCCGTTGCTCACCCTCAAGTCCGACGCGGACTCGACGAACAGCTACTTCCTCGTCGAGCTCATGGGGCGCAAGGCCGGGTGGATCACCTACGCCGCGGGCGTCGCCGCCGAGGCCTGCGCCATGGTGGCCGCGGAGGACCTGAACGGCGACCTGGACGTGGAGGCCCTCGCCTCCCGCTTCGCAGACCTCATCGCCGCGAGGGACCGCGACGGCCGGACCGCGGGGCTCCTCTGCATCGCCGAGGGGCTCGCCGACAGGCTGCCGGACTCCGCCGGGCCGAAGGAGCTCGACAAGCACGGCAACCCCTACTACGGCAAGGTCGAGCTCTGCAAGACGCTGGCAGAGCGGACCGCCGCGCTCTACAAGGAGCGGACGGGCCGGGAGAAGAAGATCAACCCCAAGCAGATCGGCTACGAGACCCGCACCGCGCCCCCCGTCTCCTACGATACGGTGCTGGCCTCCATGCTCGGCTACGGCGCCTTCCGGCTCGCCTCCGAGGGGAAGTTCGGCCACATGGTCAGCGTGGCCGACAACTTCGACCTGCGGGCGGTCCCCTTCTCGGACCTCGTGGACCCCGAGACCCTCTACACGAAGGTCCGGATGGTGGGCCGGGACCAGGACCTCTTCCGGCTCAAGGAGGCGCTCTCCTTCCCCACGGGGTGAGCCGCGGCCGGAACGGGCGGCCATCCTCTGCGCCGCGAGGTTCTCCGCAGGCTCCGCGGGGACCTTCCCGGAGGACCACAACCTATGGTATCTTAAGGGGTTGAGGTAAGGAGGGAGCTTCATGTCCGGTCACAACAAGTGGGCCAACATCAAGGCGCGCAAGGGCTCCCAGGACGCCAAGCGCGGGAAGATGTTCACCAAGATCGCCAAGGAGATCATCATCTCCGCCAAGCTCGGCGGAGGCGACCCCGACGGCAACCCGCGCCTCCGCGCGGCGATTCAGGCGGGCCGCGCCATCAACATGCCGAACGACAACATCAAGCGGGCCATCGCGCGGGGCGCCGGCGCCGAGGGCGGGGAGAACATCGAGGAGGTCCTCTTCGAAGGCTTCGGCACGGCGGGCGTGGCCCTCATGGTGGAGGCCCAGACCGACAACCGGAACCGCACCACGGGCGAGATCCGCCACCTCTTCAGCAAGTACAACGGAAACATGGGGGTCCCGGGGTGCGCCGCGCGCAACTTCCAGCGCCGGGGCGAGATCTCCATCCCCGCCGAGGGGCTCACCGAGGAGAGGGTCTTCGAGGCGGCCATCGAGGCCGGCGCCGAGGACGTCCAGAACGAGGGCGACTCCTACACGGTCGTCACCTCCTTCGAGACCCTCAACGCGGTGAGCGACGCCCTCCAGAAGGCCGGCATCCCCGTCGCCGGCTCCAAGCCCGTCTACACGCCGCTCCTCACCGTCCAGCTCACGGGCGAACAGGCCAAGAGCCTCCTCAAGCTCGTAGACGCCCTCGAGGAGAACGACGACGTGGCGAACGTCTGGGCCAACTTCGACATTGACGACAAGGACCTGGAGTCCTTCGAGGGCTGATGGTCGTCCTGGGAGTGGACTCGGGGTCGCTCTCCACCGGATACGGCCTCGTCGAAGGCCAGGGCAGCCGCCTCAGGGCCTTGGAGTTCGGCGCCATTCGGAACCCCGCCTCCGCCCCCCATCCGGAGCGTCTTTTCGCCATCCAGGAGCGGCTGCGGGAGCTCCTCCGGAAGCACCGCCCAGACGCCGTCGCGCTGGAGGAGGTCTTCGTCGCGAAGAACGCCCGCAGCGCCCTGATCCTGGGGCAGGTCCGGGGGGTGGTGATGGTGACGGCGCTGGCGGAGGGGGTGAAGGTGAGCGAATATACCCCCAATCAGGTGAAGATGGCGGTGACCGGCTATGGCCACGCCGATAAGGCCCAGATGCAGCAGATGGTGAAGCTCCTTTTGGGGCTCGACTCGCCCCCGACGCCCCACGACGCGGCGGACGCACTCGCGCTCGCCATCACGGCGCTCTCGCGCAGGGGCTGGGACGCCCGGGTCCCGGCCGCGGGGGGGCGTTCGTGATCGGCCGGCTCCGCGGCACGCTCCTCGAGGTGGACGGCTCCGGGGTGGTGGTGGAATGCGGCGGCGTCGGCTACGCCGTCTCCGTCCCCCTTTCTTCCCTGCCCGCGGCCCCCGGCGGCGAAGTGGCGCTCTTCATCCACACGGCGGTGCGCGAGGACGCCATCCAGCTCTTCGGGTTCGCCACCCGGCAGGAGCGGGAGGTCTTCCGTATGCTCACGACCGTGCAGGGGGTCGGCCCGATGACCGCCCTCGCCATCCTCTCGGGGCTTCCCCTCTCCGAGCTGGTTTCGACGGTGCGCCGCGGGGAGGTGAAGCGGCTCTGCGGAATTCCTCGGGTCGGGAAGAAGACCGCAGAACGCATCTGCCTGGAACTCAAAGAGAAATTGCTTGTTCCGCCGGGCGAAAGGCCGTCCTCCTCCGCCCCCGCTTCCGCAGGGGACGCGCTCCTGGACGACGCCCTCGCGGCGCTGGAAAACCTGGGCTACAAGAGCGCCCCAGCCAGGGCGGCCCTGGAGTCGGCGCGCCGCGACTCTCCGGACGGCCCCCTCGAGGCGTGGCTCCGCCACGCGCTGAAAACCCTCTCCCCCTGAA
>JAKAIJ010000246.1 GCA_021814355.1 Acidobacteriota bacterium | reverse complement strand
TCCAGACCTTCGTCATGGAGCCCGGGAGGCAAGGCGGCCTGCGGGAGGGGGAACTGAACACCGACGAGAACCCCCGCATCGAGTTCTCCGCGCCCAAGAGCCACCTTGCCAACACCACCCCCCCCAACCTCGCCTGGTGCCTGGAGAACTACCACCCCGAGGGTCTGCCGCTGGATCTGGACGGGGACGAGGCGCGCGGGGTGGCCGAAAAGGCGCGCAAGGTCGGGCTTCTGAGCATGAAGGGCTCGCTGGCCCGCTTCCAGGGACGGCAGGGGGATGCCCTCGGCGCGCTCCGGGAGGCTCTGGCCCTGGACCCGGAGAACGTGGAAGTGCTCTACAGCTTGAACGCCGCCGCCAACACCGCGGCGAACGAACTCCTGGACCAGGGGCGCCTCGACGAGGCGCATGCCCTTCTGGAGGAGGCCCTCGCCACGGGGCAGCAGCCGGTGGACACCTACGTCAACCTCGCGGGCTGGGCCTACCGTGCCGGTCGCCCCGCAGAGGCGCTCGAATGGCTCCGCAAGGCGGAGGCGCTCGCCCCCCTCGTCCCGGACTACCCTTTGAAAGCGGCCCTCGCCCTGCAGGAGCTGGGGCGGTTGGACGAGGCGCGCGAGGCCTGCGCGCGGGCCCTTAGGCTCAACCCGAAGTACGCGCAGGCGCGGCTGACCGAAGCAGGGCTGCGGTTCGCGCAGGGGGACAAGGCCGGGGCCCGGAGCCTTCTGGAGGAGGTGCTCGCCTCCCACCCCGAGGTGGCGGTGGCGCAGGACTGGACGCTCCTCGGCGCGCTCCGGGCGGACGCCGGAGAGGTGGGGGAAGCGGCGCGCGCCTTCCAGGCGGCCGTGGAGAGGGCGCCGTCAGACCCCCGTGCCTGGTACGCGCTGGCGCGTTTCCAGCGCCAGACGGGGGACGGGGCGGCGAGCGCGGCCTCGCTGGAGCGGGCCCGACGGCTCGCCCCCCAGGCGGTGGAGGAGTGGATGGGGAGGGACCCTCTTTTCGCGGGCGGCTCCGGCAAAAGCCCCTGACGCGGCGCCTCTGAAGCCCCGAAAAACACTAGGGGGCAGCCGCGTTGCGGCCGCCCCCGCACCTCCGGAACCACGCCGGGGGCAGGTTCAGCCCCGCTTCTTCCCCTTGGCGAGGACGGCCACCTTGCCGCCCGTGGCCTTCACCCGGGGCGTGTCCTTGTGGGCCTCGATGAGGGCCAGCTCGCCGCCGGCCATCCCCATGCCGAGGTCACGGCCGATGTGGCCGCCGATCTCGATACGGCCCCCCACCATCTCCTCGCCGCAGAGGTCCCAGGCGAGGTCCTTGATCTCGATGAGGCCGCCGGTCATCTTGTAGCCCGCGGAGTAGCCGGCGTTGGCCTGGACGACGATGTGGCCGCCCGTCATGCGGTTGCCGATGAAGTCGTGGGCGTTGCGGTGGACGAGGATCTCGCCGCCCCTCATGGAGTGGCCCAGGTGGTTTTCGGCGAGCCCCTTCACCACGATTTTCCCTCCGGCCATGGCGGCGCCGCAGTAGTCCTCCACGTCCCCCTCGACCGTGAGCGTCCCGGAGGCCAGGTGGGCGCCGGCGTGGCTGCCGAGGTCCCCCTTCACCGTCAGGTCGTGCCGCTGCCCGAAGGCGCCGGCGCAGTCCAACCGAGCCTCCTCGCCAAGGACCGAGAGGTCCAGGACGGCGTCCCTCCCGAGCCGCTGCTGCGCGGCCGCCAGGAAGAGCCCCGCCTTCTTGGCGAAGGCCATGTGGTGGCGCAGGGGGGCGATGGCCTCCAGGACCTGCTGGAGGGCGCAGTCCCCCAGTTCGGCGGCGACGACGGCGGCCGCGGCGGCCTGGTAGTCCTTCTCCAGCGACTCGGCGAAGGGGGCGCTCAGGTAGGCTCCGAAGCTCTCGGCGGTCGTCATGGGCTTTCCTCTCAGGCCGGCGGCTGCCACTCGCGGTTGGGGTCGCGGACGTAGGCGTCCATGGAGCGCGCCGCCTCGCGGCCTGCGCGGGTTGCGAGGATGACCGTCGCCGCGCCGGTGATGGCGTCGCCACCCGCGAAGACTTTGGGAACGGTGGTCATGTAGGTTTCTCGGTTCACCTTGATGATGGAGCCCCACTTGGTGGCCAGCCCCGGCAGGTTGTTGGGGATAAGGACGTTGGGCGTCTGGCCGATGGCCACGACCACCATGTCGCAGGGGATCTCGTACTCGCTGCCCTGGATGGGAACGGGGCGACGGCGGCCGGAGGAGTCGGGCTCGCCCAGCTCCATCTTCTGGACCACGACACCGCGCACGAAGCCGTTCTCGTCGCCCAGGTAATGGGTGGGGTTGGTGAGGAGGGTGAAGATGGCGCCCTCCTCCTCGGCGTGCTCGATCTCCTCTCCGCGGCCGGGCATCTCCTCGCGGCTGCGGCGGTAGACGATGCGGGCCTCCTCGGCGCCGAGCCGGAGGGCGATGCGGACCACGTCGAAGGCCGTGAACCCCGCGCCCACCACCACGCACCGCTTGGGACGGCGGATGGGGGTGCCGGCGCCCTTCCCGTTCCAGGCCCCCATGAGGTTGACCCGGGTGAGGAACTCGTTGGCCGAGTAGATGCCGTTCAGGTTCTCGCCGGGGATCCCCATCATGTTGGGGAAGCCCGCGCCCGAGCCCACGTAGACGGCGTCGTAGGCGTCCAGGACCTCCTTCACCGGGAGGGTGCGGCCCACGACCACGTTGCACTCGATGTTCACGCCCAGGGAGCGGACGTAGGCGATCTCCTTCTGGACGATGGCCTTCGGGAGGCGGAACTCGGGGATTCCGTACATCATGACGCCGCCCGGCTTGTGGAGCGCCTCGAAGAGGTCCACCGAATGGCCCATCTTGGCGAGGTCCGCGGCGCAGGAGAGCCCAGACGGCCCTGAGCCGATGACCGCCACCTTGTAGTCCGTGGCGGGCTTCTTGCGCGTAGCGCGCTCGCCGCCGGCGTGGAGAAGCTGCCAGTCGGCGGCGAATCGCTCGAGCCTTCCTATGGCGATGGGGTTGTGAGGGTTGGTATCGTTCACGATGCAGGCCGCCTCGCAGAGGTTCTCCTGCGGGCACACGCGGCCGCAGACCGCCGGAAGGGCGTTGTACTGGCGCATGTCCTGCGCGGACTCGATGAACTTGCCTCGGGAGATGAGGCCGATGAAGGCCGGGATGTCAATGTGGACCGGGCAGGCCACGACGCAGCGGGGCTTGGGGCACTCCAGACAGCGCATGGCCTCGGCCACCGCCTCGGCGGGGGAGTACCCCAGCGCCACCTCGTTGTAGTTGCCGATGCGGACCTTCGCATCCTGGCAGGCGATCTCGAGGCGCTTCTCCTTGGAGCGGGGCTTCTTGCGCTCCCCCGGAACGACGCCCCCGAGCTTTGCGATGTCAATCCCTTCCGGCATGGTTCCCCCTCACCCCCTGAGCGCGTCGAAGGCGATCTTGCACCGATGGTCCGCGGCCAAGGCGGCGCGCTCCTCGGCCAGGTAGACCCTCATCCGGGCGAACATCTCGTCCCAGTCCACCTGATGGGCGTCGAAATCGGGGCCGTCCACGCAGACGAACTTGCTCTCGCCGCCGATGTGGACCCGGCACCCGCCGCACATTCCGGTGCCGTCCACCATGATGGTGTTCAGGGAGACCCAGGTGGAGACCCCCCACGGTTTTGTCCGGTCGGAGACCGCGCGCATCATGACGGGGGGGCCGATGGCGATGATCCGGTCCATGGGCCGGCCCTCGTCGCGGAGCTTCTGGAGGGCGTCGGTCACGAAGCCCTTCATCCCGAAGGAGCCGT
>JAKAIJ010000027.1 GCA_021814355.1 Acidobacteriota bacterium | reverse complement strand
CCGGACGTAGGCGGCGTCGTAGCCCAGGAGCCGCAGGTACCGGGCCAGCCGGCCGAGCATGGCGTCGAGAAGGAACCGCGGCGCGGGGCCGCGGTCGGCGTCGAGCCGGGCCTGGACCTCGGGGGCGTAGTCGCCCGCCTCGTCCCTCAGGTGGAGCGGCGGAAGCGCGAGGCACCCCACCCCCGGCTCCCGCCGCGCCTGCACGAGCGTGACGTGGGAGTCGGATCCCGGCGCCGCGTGCACGGCGCGGGTGAGCCGGGGCGACAACCCCGCGGCCCCGAGCGCATCCAGCGCCTCGGCCAGCCGGAGGGTCGGCGCGAGGAAGCAGAACCGCCCGCGGGGCGCCAGCGCCCTCGCCGCCGCCGCGCAGAGTTCGGGCAGGGAGCAGGCGCCGCCCCGCCTCGCCAGGTCCCGCGCCGGGTCGGGGCTCGGCATGCCCCGCGCGGGATCGTGGTAGGGCGGGTTGGAGACCGCCAGGTCCCAGGCGCCCGCCTCCACGAGGTCCGGGTCCCGGAGGTCCCCCGCTCGGCACTCCGCCTCCGCGTCCCACCCGTTGGCGGTGAGGTTCTCCGCGGCCATGGCCGCGAGATCGGGCTGGAGCTCCACGCCCAGGAGGCGCGCGGGGTGGTGGAAATACCCCGCGAGGAGCAGGAGGATCCCCGAGCCGCTCCCCAGGTCCAGCACGCGCTCGCCGTCCCGCACGCGGGCGAAGAGGCTCAGGATCACCGAGTCCACGTTGAAGCGGTAGCCGCGCTCGGGCTGGAGGACGCGCAGCCGCCCGCGCAGGAAGACCGTGACGGAACCTCCCCCGCTCACGCCCGGGAGTCCCCCGCGCGCCCCCGCGCGACGGCGCGGTTGATGGCGGCGGCCGCGTACCCCGCGGAAAAACCCCCGTCCACGTTCACGACGAGAAGGCCGGGGACGCAGGAGGCGAGCATGGCGAAGAGGGGCGTCTTGCCCCCGTCGTGCACGCCGAAGCCGACCGAGGTGGGAACGCCGATGACCACGGCGCCCGTGAGCCCGGCCACCACGGAGGGCAGGGCGCCCTCCATGCCGGCCACCGCCACCACCACGTGGGCCGCGCGCAGATCGGGGAGGACGGAGGCGAGCCGGTGGAGCCCCGCGACGCCCACGTCGAACCTCGTTTCCACCCGGGCCCCGAGGTAGCGCGCGGTGAGCGCCGCCTCCTCGGCCACCGGTGCGTCGCTGGTACCGGCGGAGAGAACCACCACGCCGCCTTCCCCCTCCCCGGGCTCGGGTCCGCGGTAGGCCAGGCGGGCCCGCGGGTGGTAGGTCAGCCCCGGGCAGCGCGCCCCCACCACCTCGGCCTTCTCCGCCCCGAGTCGCGTCACGAGGCAGGGCGCCTCGCGGCTTGCGAAGGCGTCGAGGATGCGGATCAGATCCTCCGCGCTCTTCCCCTCGCCGAACACGGCCTCGGGAAAGCCCCTCCGGGCCCAGCGGTGGTGGTCCAGCCGGGCGAACCCGAGGTCCTCGAAGGGCAGGTCCAACAGGCGCGCGAAGGCCTCCTCGGGCGCCACGGCGCCCGAAGCCACGTCGCGCAGGAGCTCCCGGATCGCGTCAGGCTTCATGGACTTTGAGCACCAGCAGGGTGAGGTCGTCGGCCTGCGGGGCGTCCCCACAGAAGCCGTGCACGGCGGCGGCGACGCGGTCCAGGGTGACCTCGGCGGAGAGCCCGGAGCAGCCCTCGAGGCACGCCAGGAGGCGGTCCAGTTCGAACTCCTCCTGGCGGCGGTCCATGGCCTCCGTGACGCCGTCGGTGTACAGCACCAGCGCGTCCCCCGGCTCGAGGGAGACGGTGCAGTTCTCCAGGGTCCGCAGGAAGACCTCGTCGGGCATGAGCCCCAGGACAAGCCCCCTGGGCGACAGCGCCCGCGCCGATCCGCGGCGCACCAGGACCGGCGGGTTGTGGCCCGCGGAGAGGATCGTGGCCTCCCGCGCCGTCGGGTCCAGCACGACGGCGCACAGCGTCAGGAAGGTGCCGTCGTCGCTCAGCTTCCCGAAGAGGCGGTTCAGGTGGCTGATGATCTCCGTGTGGCCCTGCTCGAGGCTCGAGACCGCGTGGAGGATCCCCTTGGTCAGGGTCATGTAGAAGGCCGCCTTCACGCCCTTTCCCGACACGTCCCCCAGGATGATCAACCAGCGGCCCCGCGCCAGGGGCAGGTAGTCGAAGTAGTCGCCCCCCACCTCCATGGCGGGGGTGCAGCGCGCCGCGAGGGTAAAACCCGGAATGGCGGGGGTCTCCCTGGGCAGAAAGCGCTCCTGGAGGCTCTTGGCGATCTCCAGCTCCCTGGCGAACCGCTCCCGCTCCCGCAGGCGCGTCAGGTAGGCGGGCTCGTAGGGCTGCACGTCCTCGAGGGGCCGTCCCCGCCAGGCGAGCCACGCCGCCGCGAGGAGGCCCGCCGCGAGCAGGACGAGCGCGGCGGCGCCCTGCCCCGACACCGCCCGCTGCTGGGCGGTCAGCAGGAGCCCCGCTCGGAGGACCACCAGGGGTCCGTAGAGGAGGAGGAACCCGCAGAGGAGCCCGCCCAGCTCCATTGCCGCGAAGAGCAGAACCCCCACCACTACGGCGCAGGCGAAGGCCAGGGAGGCCGGACCCACGGGAACCGCCACCGCGGCAGCCGCGCCGAAGAGCGCGCAGAAGAGCGGCCCCGAGACCGCCGGCCGGAACCGCAGCCTCAGGAACGGGTAGAGCACGCCCAGAAAGACGAGCCCGAGCATCACGACCCACGGGACGGGCCCCACCAGCGCCTGGACCGCGAGCCCCCCGGGGACCGTAAGGCTCTGAAGCCGGGCGCTCGCGGGCAGAAGGACCAAGTCCGACCCCGTGCCTCCGATCGCGAGGGCGTAGAGCAGGTCCGGAAGGGCGAGCAGCGCCAGCCCCGCGGCGCCGCACCAGAGGGCCGCCGCGCCCACCTCCCGCACCCGCCAGGTGTTGTCGAGGACGAGGTCGGTGAAGGCGAGCTTCTCGGGGAAGGCTTGCCTCAAGAACGACTCGCCGACCGTCCAGAGCAGGGCGAAGAAGAGGGCCGAGAGAACCGAGACCACCACCGCCGCGAGGAGGGTCTGGGCCCACTGGCCGTCGTGGTCGAAGAGCGAGGCGAAGAAGGCGAGCCCGCC
This sequence comes from Acidobacteriota bacterium, assembly GCA_021814355.1. Classification (GTDB taxonomy): domain Bacteria; phylum Acidobacteriota; class UBA4820; order UBA4820; family DSQY01; genus JAEMPZ01. The sequence goes on along the minus strand of JAKAIJ010000027.1, from coordinate 14,329 downwards.
GGCGGTGAAGAAGACCTTCTTCACGTGCTGGAAGTCCACCTCGTCGCGGCGGAGCTTCTGGACGAAGAGGAAGAGGGTGAGCAGCGCCAGGAAGAACCACGCGGCGAAGGCGAAGAGGGGAAGAACGAGGGTTACGCCGGGGTCGGGGGGCGCGGGGGCCTCGAACCGGACTTTCCGGTCGAACTTCCTGATGTAGCCCCCCTCGAGCGTCACCGAGTACTCGGAGACGACCGCCGGGAGACCCTGGATGGGGGCGCGCCAAGCGAAGTCGTACCGCTGCCTCCCGCCCACCTCCCCGGCGTTGTAGGCGGTGAGCGCGAGGGCGCCCACGTCCACGCCCAGAAAGCGCAGGAGGTCCTCGGCCTTCCGGCGGGCCTCGTCGTGGGTGGTCTCCACGGGCGGTCGGTCCGGCGGGGCACCAATTTCGAGGCCGAGAATCTGCCCCGAGCTGCTGACGTCCACCGTCATGACGGAGCCGCGCTCCCCTTTTTCGTCCTTCCGGTCCTCCCGGAAATCTAGAGCCGCGAGGGACCGCCGGGGCACCACCCGGTACGACCACTGCTGGATGGGCAGCTTCGCCGCCCCCCAGTAGCTCGCGGCGGAGAGGCCCACCAGGCGCTGGAGCCGGCGCAGCGTCTCCGTGTCGGTGCTTGCCGAGAGCCGCAGCTCCACGGGGCCGGGCGAATCCAGCAGCCTCTGCGCCGTGAGCAGGACCCTCTCGCGCACCCGCTCCTCGTCGAATCGCGAGAGGCCGAGCGGCGCGTTCACCACCGGGCCCACCACGGCCAGGTAGACGCCGGCCGCCGCGACCGAGACGAGGCCCAGGATGGCGGCGAGAGCTCCACGCTTCATGAGAGGGCAGGATAGTCCACCCCCATGACCATTTCAATGTCGGGAGGGCGGGAGCGATGGCCTCGTGGGACGTCTCCCGAAGACGCCCCGCGGCGACGCTCCCCCCGCACCCGCGTCGCCTCCCGGCTGCCCCCCGGGGCTCCGGCGCGCCCTTGGCTTGACGGTCCAGGGCCTCCGGGATCGGACCCCGCGAAAGGCTGCCGCCGTTGCAATGCAGGCGCGGCGAGGCTATGATTCAAGCTTCTCGGAGGCCCCGTGCTCCTCGTGCTCAAAAAGGACATCACCCCGGGTGAACGCCGCGCGCTGGAGGCCCGCCTCGCCGCGTCCGGCGCGCTTGCGCGCCCTTTCCGGGCCGCGGGCGCCGAGGTGCTGGCCCTCCACTCCGGCGCCGAACGGGTCGCCCCCTCTGCCGCCTCCCTGCCCGGCGTGGACCGGGTGCTGCCCGCGGGGGAAGGCTACCTGCTCGCCTCCCGGGAGCTCTCCCCGGGCGCAACCGAAGTGGCCGTGGGCCCCGCGCGCATCGGCGGACCCTCCTTCGTCCTTGCCGCGGGCCCCTGCGCCGTGGAGGACGAGGCCCAGATCGAGGCCTGCGCGGCGGCGGCGGCGGGCGCGGGCGCCCTCATCCTGCGCGGCGGCTCCTACAAGCCCCGCACCAGCCCTTACTCCTTCCAGGGGCTCGGCGAGGAGGGGCTCCGGCTCCACCGGGCCGCGGCGGACCGCCACGGCCTGCTGATGATGAGCGAGGTCCTCGACCGCGAGGACCTTCCGCGCGTGGCCGCCGTGGCGGACCTCCTCCAGGTGGGCAGCCGGAACATGCAGAACTTCCCGCTCCTGCAAGCCCTGGGCGCATCGGGCAAGCCGGTCCTGCTCAAGCGCGGGCTCGCGGCCACCCGCGAGGAGCTCCTCTTGGCCGCCGAGTACCTCCTGGCCGGAGGCAACCCCCGCGTGATCCTCTGCGAGCGCGGGGTGCGCTCCTTCGACCCGGCGCTCCGCCACACCCTCGACCTGGGCTCGGTGGTGCTCCTCAAACAGATGACCCACCTGCCCGTGATGGTGGACCCCTCCCACGCCGCCGGCCGCCGCGACCTGGTGCCGCCGCTTGCCCGGGCCGCCGCGGCCGCCGGCGCCGACGGGCTCCTGGTGGAGATCCACCCCGACCCGGCCCGGGCGCTCTCCGACGGGCCGCAGGCGCTCCTCCCCGAGGAGCTCCTGGCGCTCCGTGCCGACCTGGAGCGCATCCTCCCGGTGGCGGGCAAGACCCTCGGAGGCTCTCCGTGATCCGCCTGCACAACACCCTGACCCGCCGCGTCGAGGAGTTCCGCCCGCTCGTCCCCGGAAAGGCGGGGCTCTACAGCTGCGGCCCCACGGTCTACGACTTCGCCCACATCGGGAACTTCCGCACCTTCTGCGCGGTGGACCTCCTGAAGCGGTTTCTCGCGTGGGAGGGCTACGCGGTCCGCCACATCTGCAACCTGACCGACATTGACGACCGCACCATCGAGCGCTCCAAGGCCGAGGGCGTGCCCCTTCGCGAAGTCACCGACCGCTACACACGGGCTTTCTTCGAGGACATGGCCGCGCTGAAGTGCCTCCCCGCGGACGTCTTCCCCCGCGCTACGGAGCACATGGAGGAGATGTTCTCGATCCTTGCGGCGCTCGAGTCCAAGGGCCACACCTACGAGGCCGCAGGCTCGCTCTACTTCCGGATCCGGAGCTTCCCTCCTTACGGCGAGTTGAGCCGGCTCGACGCGCGCGAGGTGATGGACGGTGCACGGGTGGACTCGGACGGCTACGAGAAGGAGTCGGTGCGCGACTTCGTCCTCTGGAAGGCCGCGAAGGAGGGCGAGCCCTCCTGGGAGAGCGCCTGGGGCCGCGGCCGGCCGGGGTGGCACCTGGAGTGCTCGGCCATGAGCCGGCATTACCTGGGGGACACCTTCGACCTCCACGCCGGCGGGGTGGACCTGGTCTTCCCCCACCACGAAAACGAGATCGCCCAGAGCCGCGGCGCCACCGGCGCGGCGCCCGTCCGCCACTGGTTCCACGTGGAGTTCCTGCTGGTGGACGGCGAGAAGATGTCCAAGTCCAAGGGCAACTTCTACACCGTCCGCGATCTGCTGGCCCGCGGCGCCGACCCGGAGGCCATCCGCTATCTCCTCCTCTCGGTCCCCTACCGGAAGCAGCTCAACTTCACGCTCGAGGGGCTCGAGGGCGCGCGCGCGGCCCTGCGCCGCATCCGCGACTTCGCTGCCCGGTTCGCCGACCGCACCGTGGCGCGGGGCGAAAACGACGCCCTGGCAAGGACGATCGCGGGGTACCGCGGCGACTTCCGGTCCGCCCTGGAGGAGGACCTCAACACCGCCCTGGCGCTGGGCGCGCTCTTCGAGGGCATCCGGGCCGCCAACGTCGCGCTGGATGGCGGGGGGCTCACCCAGGACGCCCACCGCGAGGCGGGGGGGCTCCTCTCCGATTTCGAGCGGGTCTTCGGCCTGGAGGCTCTTCCCGCGGTCTCCCTCGACGCTGAGGTGGAGGCCCTCATCGCCCGCCGCCAGAAGGCGCGCGAGGCTAGGGATTTTGCCGAGGCGGACCGGATCCGGGACCTGCTCAAGGCCCGGGGCATCGTCCTGGAGGACACCCCCCAGGGAGTCCGCTGGAAACGGTCCTGACCGCCCTCATCCCCCGCGCCGGGAGAGCACCTCCCGCACCTTGCGCGCCAGCGCGTCCATGCTGAAGGGCTTGGCCAGGAAGTGGACCCCCTCCCGCCGGATGAAGTCGTGGTGCACGGCGTCCTCAGCGTAGCCCGACGTGAAGAGGAAGGGCAGACCGGGGCGGAGCCGCGCGGCCTCCCGCGCGAGCGCCTCGCCGCCCATGTTGGGCATGACCACGTCGGAGACCACGAGGTCCACCGCTTCGCCCCGCCGGAGCAGGGCCAGGGCCAGAGCGCCCTCGGACGCCTCGAGGACCCGGTAGCCGTAGGACCGCAGGACCTCCACGACGACGCGGCGGACCTCGCTCTCGTCTTCGACCACGAGCAGGGTCTCCGTACCGCCGGCGGAGGGGGCCGCGGGGCCCGGAGTGGCCTGGGAGGGAACGAGGCGCTTCTCGCGCGGGAAATAGACCCGAACGGTGGTCCCGCGGCCCGGCGCCGAGTCCAACTCCACCATCCCTCCGTGCTGCTTGACAACTCCGTAGACGGTCGCCAGCCCCATGCCCGTCCCCTGGCCCGTGGGCTTGGTGGTGAAGAAGGGTTCGAAAGCCTTCTCCGCCACCTCGGGGGGCATGCCCACCCCGTCGTCCGAAACCGAGAGCAGGACGTAGGAGCCCGTCCGGGCCCAGGGGCGGGACTCCAGGAAATCGGGCCCCACCTCCACGTCCTCGGTGGTCACCTTCAGCGTGCCCCCCTCGGGCATGGCGTCGCGGGCGTTGAGGCAGAGGTTGAGCAGCACCTGCTCCACCTGGGTGCGGTCCGCGCGGATTGCCCCCGTGGCGTCCGAGGGTTGGAACTCCACCCGGATGGTCTCGGGGAGCAGCCGGCGCATCATGGGAAGCAGCTCCCGCACCACCCGCCCCGGGTCCAGGGCCTCGGGGGCGAGGACCGTGCGCCGGGCGAAGGCCAACAGCTGCCGGGTGAGGTCGGCCGCGCGGGCGGCCACGCTCAGGATGGTCTCCAGCTCCCGCTGCCACGGATTGCCCGGGCCGAGGCCGCGGGCGATCAGCTCCGCGGAGCCCTGGATCGCGAGAAGCAGGTTGTTGAAGTCGTGGGCCACGCCGCCCGCGAGCTGCCCCACGGCCTCCATCTTCTGGGCCTGCCGGAGCTGCTCCTCGAGCTGCCGCCGCTGGGTCATGTCCATCAGGAAGCCGATGACCCCCGTCAGCTCGCCCGACTCGTCGAAAACCCCCGACGCCGTCTCCAAAACCACCAGCTCGCGGCCGTCGTGGCGGCGGTAGACCGACTCGCGGAAGCTCAGCGTCCGCTCGCGCCGGAGGGCCTCCAGGAAGACCTCGCGGTCCAGAGGGTCGGCGTAGAAGCCGGAGGCGCGCTGGCGGAGCGCTTCCGCCGGAGTGGCGAAGCCGAAAAGGTCGCAGAAGGCCCGGTTGCACGCCACGATCTCGCCGGGTACGGTGGCGATGTAGCTTGCCGCGGGGTTGCCCTGGAAAAACCGGCGGAAGCGCTCCTCGCTGAGCCGCAGCGCCTCTTCGGCCCTCATCCGCTCGGTCACGTCCTCCAGGGAGAGCAGCGCGCGGCCCTCCCCCAGGGCGGTGGCGGTGAAATGGGTCTCCTTCCGCGACCCGTCCCCGCAGGCGACGGTGAAGGTGCGGTGGGTGCTCCCCCGCGGCCCCTGCGCCTCCCGGTCGGCAACCCACGCCCGCTCGACGTTTTCCCGGTACGCCGGGTCCGGATAGGCGCGGCGGCGCCAGGAGGCGAAGTCGGGCACGTCGGCCCGCGTGTACCCGAAGAGCGCCGTGAACCGATCGTTCACGTACTCGAAGCGCCCGTCCGGCCCCACGAGGACCAGCCCGAAGGGGGCGTTGGCGGCGAGGGTGAAGAAGCGGTTCCGCTCCTCTTGGAGCGCCTCGTGGGCCCGACGGCGGTCGGTGATGTCCCAGATGAACCCCTCCAGCGCCAGAAACCGGTCGCCGTCGAAGACCCCCGCCCCCCGCTCCCAGACCCACCGCTCCTCGCCCTCCTTCGTGCGGATGCGGTACTCAAGGACATAGGGGGCGCGCCGGGCGAGGCTCGCCTGGACCTCGTCCCACACCTGCTGGCGGTCGTTCGGGTGGATCAGCTCGGCGAAGGGGTAGCCCTCTGACCCCGTCAGCTCTTCCGGGGTGTAGCCCGTGAGCTCGAGACAACCGGCGCTTAGGTACTCCATCGTCCAGTTCCGGTCGTTGGCGCACCGGTAGGCGAGCCCCGGCAGATGGTTCAGCAGAGAGAGGCGCCGGCGCTCGGACTCGCGCAGGGCCTCCTCGGCGCGCTTGCGCACGCGGATGTCCCTCACCACCGCGACGACGGCCTCCTGGCCGTCCAGGGAGGTCGCCGCGGCGCTCATCTCCACAAAGACCCGCTCTCCGTTCTTGCGCTGGTGCTCCGCCTCCACCAGTACGGCCCCCGACCGCGCCCTCGCGAGGGTTCTGGTCATCTCTCCCCGCGAGGAGGGGGGCTTGAGCTGCTCCGCGCCGAGGCCGAGAAGCTCCCTTCGGGTGTAGCCGTAGAGGGCGAGGGCGGCGTCGTTGGCCTCGACCACCTTGCCGTCGGGACCGAGGAAGAGAACGGCGTCGCTCGCGGCGCTGCGCAGAAGGCGGTAGCGGGCCTCCGAGCGGGCCACGGCCTCGAGTTGCTTGAGGTGGCCGCGGCGCCAGAGGAGCCGGACGGCAAAAGCCGCCGCCGACAGCAGCGCCGTCCCGGCCATGAGGACCAGGGCGATCTCGCGGTGGGCGCCCGCGAGCGCCTCCTCCCGGTCCACTTTCACGACGAGCCCCCACCCGGTGTCCGCGAGGGGGTAGGTGGCCGCCACCACGGAGACGCCCCGGTAGTCCATCCCCTCCCCGGCTCCGATGTGCCCCTCCAGCGCCTCGTGAGCCACGACGCGGAGGCCCCCCTTCAGGGGGAGCGTAAAGGTGAGCGGGGCCGCGGGAGCATGGCGCAGCGGGCTCAGGTAGACCAGGCGCCCCCCCTCGCGCCCGGCGAGCAGCGCCTCGGCGGTGCGGGTCGGAATGGGTTCCCTCCGGAGCAGCGGGTAGATCCAGCGAACCGGGTCCTCGGCGAGCACCGCCACCCCCAGGGCCGGCCCCGTGGGCTCGAGCGCGACGTCTCTCGGGTCCGCCGAGATGGGGGCCAGGAAGACCACCCGCGGGCGCCCTCCCGGCCAAGCCACGAAGGCCGCGTAGTGCGCCATCCTATCCGCCACGAGGCGCCGGGCCAAGTCGCGCACCCGGGAGGGCGGCGGCGCGGACCCCGTGCTGGCCGAGCGGAGGGCGCCAGCCGCGTCCAGGATGTAGGCGTCGGAGTACCCCATGATGGTCCGGCGCCGGTCTATCAGCTCCACCACGTCCGCGGCACGGGGAGGGTTGCCCGCCCTGGGGTCCAGGCTGCCGCGGACATAGGTGTGCGTGGCCAGGAGCCGCGCGTCGCTGAAGGACTGCTCCAGCCATGCCTCGATGGCCACGTGGCGGTCCTCGGCCATAGCCCGGAGCCGGTCCTCCCACTCGCGCAGGGTGCGGCGCCGCTCGTGGCCGACGTAGAGGAAGGCCGCCACCGCGAAGAGCGCCCCCACGACCGCGAGGCCGGTCCAGTACGCCGCACGCGTCCGCTCCGAACCGTCGGCCGCCATGACCCTCCTGCCCCGACTCGGTGTGACTCTTGTCCCGGCCGGCTCCGCGCACGGGACTCCCGCGCGCCTGCTATAATAGCGCGGGAGGGACCCGTGGCACGACTCAACCCCGCCGAGCTCGAGATTGACCTCTTCTGCAAGGGCGTCAAGATCGCCGACTCCTGCACCCTGGAGCGGGACGCCCGCTCCTTCTCGCGGACCCGCGCGGGCCTCGGCTCGGGTCTCGAGCTGGTCCTCCCGAGCCCCCGTAAGGACCTCTGGATGAACGCGCCGGTCTTCGAGCCCTTCGTGGAGGCCACCCCCTACACCCTCTCCAAGCGGGACGGCGCCTACGAGATCCGCGACGCCCGCGATTCCGCCCTCGTCTACCCGGTCCGGATCCCGCCCCGGCCCCGCTGGTACGAGCAAAGAACCTCCGCGGGCACGCCCATGAGCCAAGTGGGCGTCCTCCAGGGAACCTACCTCGGCATCTACTTCGGGGAGACCTGCCACTTCTGGCGCACCAGCCCCAGCAAGGCCTGCAAGTTCTGCACGACGGGCCTCAACGTGGGAACCAACGAGGCGGCCGAGAAGACCGTCCGGGACGTGGTGGAGACGGCGCTGGCCGCGAAGGAGGAGGGCGGCGTCACCTTCGTCCACTTCAACTCGGGCAAGCAGACCGTGGACGCCCTCGACCTGGCCGCGCCCTACGTGAAGGCGCTCAAGGAGGAGGTGGGGGTGCTGGTGGGCCTCCAGGCCATCCCCTCCAGGGACCTCTGGAAGTACGACTGGCTGGTGGACCTCGGTGTGGACCACTTCTCCTTTTGCTACGAGTTCCACAACCCGAAGTACTTCGCCGAGTACCTGCCGGGAAAGCAGGAGGAGGTGGGGCAGCGGGCCTTCTTCGACGCCATGGAGCACGTGGCGAAGCGCATGGGCAAGGGGCGCAACAGCGGCGAGATCATCGCCGGAATCGAACCCATCGAGGACACTCTGGCCGCCATTGACTACATCACCTCCGTGGGCTGCTTCCCCACCGTGTGCATCTTCCGCCCGCTGCACGGCGCCTCGGCGGCGCACCTCCCTTCGCCGCGGTACGAGGAGATGGTGGTGGTCTTCCGCCGCGTCTACGAGGCCTGCATGAGGGCGGGCATCCCCACGGGGCTCGCCCCCAACATCGAGGTTTCCCTCATCGTGAACCCCGACGACGCCCAGTTCCTGTCTCCCGACACCCTGGGCAAGCGCTGGTACGAATTCAAGCGGTCCCTCGCCAAGCGGGCTGCCGCCCCCCTCTTCCGAAGGAAGATGACCCCCCGGCCGGTGCCCGTCAGCGCCACGGACCCCTCGGCCTATCGCCCCAAGGACAATGCCCCCCCTTCGTAGTGTTGTGTCCCCGTCTTGTCTTTACGACGGCCTCTCCCCGGAACACAACGAAGAGAGGCGGCCCGCGCCGCCCGAAGGACGGGCGCGCTCTCACGGAAAAGCCCCCTTGTTTGGCTCCCCCGGGGTCGAAATGGGGGATTTCCCCCACGTTTTCAAGGGGTTGACTGGACCCGTTGGCCCTCCCTCGCCGCTGGGCTATCCTTGGGGCCTTGAACGAGGGGCCCCATGTCCGCTCCCTTCCGCATCCTGGTCATCAACCCGGGCTCCACCAGCGCGAAGTTCGCCCTCTTCCGGGACGAGCGTCCCGAGGTTCAAGAGGAGAGGGCCGTGGAGACCCTCCCCGGTGGGCTGGCGGACCAGCTCCCGGCCCACGTGGGCGCGGCGGAGGCCTTCCTGGCGAAGCACGGTGCGTCGCCGCTCCACGCCGCCGTGGGCCGAGGCGGCCTGCTGCGTCCCGTTCCCTCGGGGACGCTGCGGGTGAACGCCGCCATGACGGAGGACGCCCGCAGGGGCTTCCAGGGGGAGCACGTCTCCAACCTCGGCTGCCTCGTGGCCCAGGCCGTCGCGGAACCGAGGGGCCTTCCGGCCTTCGTGGTAGACCCGGTGGCAGTGGACGAGATGCCCGAGGTGGCGAAGATCTCGGGCCTGCCCCAAATCCGGCGCCAGGCGCTCTCCCACGCCCTCAACCTCCACGCCGCGGCCCGCAAGGCCTGCGAGGCGACGGGAAAGTCCCTGGTCCGGAGCCGGTGGGTGGTGGCCCATCTGGGCGGCGGCTTCTCCATCGTCCCCATGGTGGGCGGAAAGATTCTGGACACCAACAACGCCAACTCGGGCGGGCCCTTCTCGCCCACCCGCGCGGGCGCGCTGCCCACGCAGCCCCTCATCGCGCTCTGCCTGTCGGGCCGGCACGACGCCGCGGCGCTCAAACGGATGACCACCCGGGAGGGCGGGCTCTTCGCCCACCTGGGCACGGCCGACGCCCGCGAGGTGGAGCGCCGCATCGCGGCGGGCGACCGCCGGGCGGAGGAGGTCTACGAGGCGATGGCCTACCAGACCGCCAAGGAGATCGGGGCCATGGCGGCGGCGGTGGGCGGACGGCTGGACGGCGTGGTCCTCACCGGCGGCCTCGCCCATTCGGAGCGGTTCTGCGCCCGGGTCGCGGAGCGGGTCGCCTTCCTGGGCCCCGTCCGACGGTTTCCCGGTGAGTTCGAGATGGAGGCCCTCGCCCTCGGAGCCCTGCGCGTCCTGCGGGGCGACGAGGCGGCGGTCCCCTATCCGGAAAGCGAGGGCTCCTCATGAAGAAGCTCATGCTCGGCAACGAGGCCGTCGCCCGCGGGGCCTGGGAGGCCGGCGTCGCCTTCGGTTCCGGCTACCCCGGCACCCCCAGCACCGAGATCCTCGAGCACCTCGCCAAGTACCCCGAAGTGGCGGTCCAGTGGGCCCCCAACGAGAAGGTCGGCCTCGAGGTCGCCCTCGGCGCTATGCTGGCCGGGGCGCGGGCGCTGGTCACCATGAAGCACGTGGGGCTCAACGTCGCGGCCGACCCCTTCTTCTCCGCCGCCTACACGGGCGTGAACGGCGGCCTGGTGGTGGTCTCCGCGGACGACCCCGGGATGCACTCCTCCCAGGACGAGCAGGACAACCGCTACTACGCCAAGATGGCCAAGGTCCTCATGGTGGAGCCCGCCGACGTGGAGGAGGCCCGCTGGATGACCCGCGAGGCCTTTGCCCTCTCGGAGCGCTTCGACTCGCCGGTCCTTCTGCGCATGACCACGCGGGTCTCCCACCAGACGGGCGTCGCCGGCCTCGGGGAACCTCTCTCGGTCGCCGCGAAGGGCTTCAGGAAGGACATCGCCAAGTACGTCCTGTTGCCCAGCCACGCCCGGGACCGCCGCCACAAGATCGAGAAGCGCCTGAGGGACGCGGCGGCCTTCGGCGATTCCAGCGACCTCTGGAACCCCGTCCGCCGCGGCGCCTCCCGCGTGGGCGTCGTCACCTCGGGCGTAGCGTACGGCTACGTCCGCGAGGCGCTCCCCGACGCCTCCATCTTGAAGATCGGCCTGAGCTGGCCCCTTCCCATGGAGCGCATCAAGGCCTTTGCCGCCACCGTGGAGGAGCTCTACGTGGTGGAGGAGCTCGAGCCCTTCCTCGAGGAGGCCATGCGGGCGGCGGGACTGGCGGTGAAGGGCTCCGAGCTGCGCCCCTACACGGGCGAGCTGGACCTCTCGACGGTGGAGCGGATGCTCCTGGGCGCGCCGCACCACGCCGTCTCCGTGGACCTCTCGGACACGGCCATCCCGGCGCGCCCGCCCACCCTTTGCCCGGGCTGCGGCCACCGCGGCATGTTCACGCTCTTCCGGGAGATGGGTCTGCGGGTCATGGGCGACATAGGCTGCTACACGCTCGGCGCCCTCCGGCCTCTGGCCGCCATGGACGCCTGCCTGTGCATGGGCGCGTCGGTGGGAATGGCCGAGGGGCTCCAGAAGTTCGGCGGCCCCAAGGAGAAGGGCAGGACCGTCGGCGTCATCGGCGACTCCACTTTCTTCCACACCGGCCTCCCGGGCCTACTGGACATGCTCGCCAACGGGAGCGACGCCACGTTGGTCATCCTGGACAACGCGGTGACGGCCATGACCGGCGGCCAGCCCAACCCCGGAACGGGGCGCGACATCCGGGGAGGCGCGACGGTGCGGCTCGACCTGGGGGCGCTCTGCCGCGGCCTGGGCGTCACGCGCGTGCGTGAGGTGGACCCTTACGACATGGCGGCGGTGCGCAAGGTCCTCGAGGAGGAGCTCGCCGCGCCGGAGGTCTCGGTGGTCATCGCCAAGGCGCCCTGCGTCCTGGAATACCGCGTGGCCGCCGGGCGGCCCGTGGAGGTGGACGTGGAGACCTGCACCCGCTGCGGCGCATGTATCCGCGTCGGCTGCATGGCGATCCACGAGCAGGGGGGGTACCCCAACGTGGACGCGGGCCTCTGCACGGGTTGCTCCGTCTGCGCCCAGGTCTGCGACGCCGGCAGCATCGCCGTCCCGGGGGAGAAGAACTGACTTCACCGCTGAGACGCGAGGCGCAGAGGAGAATTTAGGGTTGTGGCAACGAGTGTCGCTGCGGGAGAGACAAAAAACACCTCGCGCCAAGGGCGCAAAGGACGCGAAGGGAAGCACGGGGACAAAAGTGCTTTCAAATTGTTCTTTCCTTCTTCTTCGCCTTTGTCATCCCTGTACCTTCTTTGCGTTCTTTGCGTGAAACATTTTTTCGCTTCCTGAGCCTCGGCGCCTCTGCGGGTTAGAATGATTCAGGAGTGACGATGGACATTACCAACATTATGCTCTCGGGCGTGGGCGGGCAGGGAATCCTGACGAGCGGCCGCGTCCTGGCGCTGGCCGCGCTGGACGCCGGCCTCGACGTGAAGATGAGCGAGGTTCACGGCATGTCCCAGCGCGGTGGCAATGTGGACGCCCACGTGCGCATCGGCCGCGAGGTCCCTTCCTCGCTCATCCCCAAGGGCGGGGCCCACTTCCTCGTCTCCTTCGAGAAGATGGAGGCGCTACGCTACCTGGACTTCCTGCGCCCCGACGGCGTGGCCTTCGTGGCGCGCCACGAGATCGCCCCCCTCTCCCCGAGCCTCAAGGAGGGGGCGGGGTACGTGGCCGGCGTGGACGTCGCGTTGGCGCGCAAGGCCCCGTCGCTGGTCTGGGTGGACGCCTTCGGGATCGCCCAGGCGCTGGGCGACCTCCGGATGGTCAACGTGGTCCTGCTCGGCGCGCTCTCCAACCGGATCGGGGAGCTCGCACCCGAAAACTGGGAGGCGGCCCTCCGCGACCGGTTCAGCGCCAAGGTGCGGGAGGCCTGCCTCGAAGCCTTCCGGAAGGGGGCCGCCCATGGCCGCGCCGCGTGACCTCGGCCAGATCCTCTGCGCCGCGAAGGACCGCGGGCCCGTCACGGTGGTGGTGGCCTGCGGCCACGACCCCTCCGCGCTGCGGGCGCTGTCGCTGGCCGAAGATCATGGCCTCGCCCGAAGCGTCCTGGTGGGCGACCCGGGGCTCATCGGCCCGGCCCTTGGCGCCCTGCCCCAGCGGCTGCGCCGGGCGGAGATCGCCGACGCCCCCGACGAGGCCGCCGCGGTACGGCGCGCCGTGGAGCTGGTCCGCGCCGGCGCGGGCCAGCTCCTGCTCAAGGGAAAAACCCGGACCGACACCCTCATGAAGGGGGTCCTGGACCGCGAGCGCGGCCTGCGCGCGGACCGGCTCCTCTCGGACGCCTTCCTCTTCGAATACCCAGGGAACGACGGCCCCCGGCGGCTCGTCTGCATCACCGACGGCGGAATCAACATCGCCCCCGACCGGGACGCCAAGCGCCAGATTCTCCTCAACGCCGTGGACCTCTACCACGCCCTGGGCGAGGAGCGCCCCAAGGTGGCCTGCCTCTCGATGGTGGAGACCGTCGTGAAGGGGCACCCCCCCGGCGAGGACGCCGCGGCGCTCGCGGCCGAGGCCGCCCGCGGAGGGTTCGGCGCCTGCGAGGTGGAAGGGCCGCTGAGCCTGGACCTCTCGATCTCCGAGACGGCCGTGGCGAAGAAGAGCCACGCGGGGCCCGTGGCGGGACGGGCCGACATTCTGCTCTGCCCCGACATCGTCTCGGCGAACCTCCTGGCCAAGAGCACCACCTATTTCTCGGGCTTCCGCCTCGCCCACGTGGTCATGGGCGCCGCCGCGCCCGTCCTCATCCCGAGTCGGTCGGATACGCCCGAGGCCAAGCTCCTCTCCATCGCCCTCGGTGCTCTCTGCGCCCGGACTTGAGCGGCCCGCGGGCTCGCTTCCTCCCACTTGACAGCTCCGGGCGGTTCTCTCTTAGGATGGCGTCATGGCGCTTTCACCGCCCCCGGCTTTCGCGTACCGCGCCAAGGCCCTCGACGTGGTGGACCACCACTACGACGACCAGAGGCCGGGCAAGCCGCTCCTTCTGCTCATTCCGGGAGGGGCGATCGCCCTGGGCGCGCTGGCCCTCGTCCTCGCCGTGGTCTACGGGACCTGGGGAAGCGGAACCCTGGAACCCGGCGCGGGGGCGGCGCTCCTCGCGCTCCTTTCCCCGGTCTACGTGGCGGGGGTCTTCCTCTTCAGCTACGGCTACGAGCTCTACGATCTGAAGAAGGCGCTGAAACTCACGGCCATCATCGTCATGGTCACCGTGGCGGCCGTCGTCATCCTGGCCGTCCTGCTGGTGGTGCTGAAGGCGATGTCAGGCGGATCCCGCTCCTCTTCACGTTCCTCGTCGTCGTCCTCGTCTTCTTCCGGCGGCGGGGGCGGGGGACGGGGCTCCTCCTCGGACGGAGGGTTCCGCCACTACGATCTCCACTTCGGCGGCGGCTCCGCCGCCCCGGCGCCTCCGTCCTCCCCGTCCCCGGCCGACGCGGCGGCCGGAGCCGCGGCGGGCGCGGCCCTCGCTGCGCCGAAACCCTACGAATGTCCCTACTGCCGCCGGCTCTATCTCCCCGAGGAGACCCAGTACGTCTGTCCGGGCTGCGGCGCCTCCGACGGAACGGCGCGGGTTAAGGGTCTATCCGGGGAATAAGGCATGGCCGCGACGGAGGCCAGCCGCGATGAAGGGACCAGACCACCGGGGGAACTCAGGCGCGCCGCCCGCGCCCTGGGATGTTGGGGTCTGGCCTCCGGGAGGATCTCTGGCGCGACGCCTGCGCCCTGGGATGCATCCGCAAGGCGCGCCGAGGAGACAGATGCAGGAGGCATCGGCGACGAGCTGCAACGCAGCGGGGCGCCCGGGCCGCG
>JAKAIJ010000026.1 GCA_021814355.1 Acidobacteriota bacterium | reverse complement strand
CAGGAGGGGGGATTCCAACGCGGCTCCTTCCGCGCGCTCGCGCGAGCCGGAATTATGCCACGGCCCGAGGGATTTGACACTCACGCTCCCGCGGAGCATACAATAAGAGTGTTGTTGGGACTCGCCCGGAGGGCGTCATGGACGTGGCGGTACTGCACAAACTGCTCATCAGCGCCATCCAGAAGGGCGCGTCGGACGTCCACCTCCAGGCGGGCAACCAGCCGCTCATGCGGATCAACGGGGAGCTGCTGGAGGTGAAGTACCACCCGCTCACCCCCGCCGAGACCGCCGCGGTGGTGGAGGAGATCCTCGGCCAGACGTACCGGAAGGAGCAGATGGCGACCCTCTCCGAGATTGACGTTTCCTACGGAATCGAGGGGCAGGGGCGGTTCCGGGTCAACATCTTCCGCCAGCGCGGGACCTTCGCCATCGTTCTGCGGGTCATCCCCATCACCATCCTGAACTTCACCGACCTCCACCTCCCCCCCGTCATCGAGCAGATCGCCAACCTCCGGCGGGGCCTCGTGCTCATCACGGGCGCCACGGGCAACGGCAAGTCCACCACCATGGCCGCGATCCTCGAGCACATCAACCAGAGCCGCCGGGCCCACATCCTCACCATCGAGGACCCCATCGAGTTCCTCTTCCGGAACAAGACCTCCGTGGTGAGTCAGCGGGAAGTCGGCTCCGACACGCCGGCCTTCGGCCGTGCCCTCACCGCGGCCCTGCGGCAGGACCCGGACGTCATCATGATCGGCGAGATGCGCGAGCAGGAGACCGTGGAGATCGCCCTGAAGGCCGCCGAGACGGGGCACTTGGTGCTCTCCTCGCTCCACACCCTGGACGCGGTCAAGACCATCGCCCGCCTGGTGGGCTTCTACCCGCCCGACCAGGAGGGGGTCGTCCGCAAACGCCTCGCGGACTGCCTCATGTCCATCGTCAGCCTGCGGCTTTTGCCCCGGAAGGGAGTCCACGGCCGCATTCCCGCCGTGGAGGTGGTCCGCGTCACCCGCACCATCCAGGAGTGCATCCGCGACTCCGCCAAGACCACCGACCTTCCCGAGCACATCCACAAGGGCGGCGAGATGTACGGCATGCAGACCTTCGACATGCACCTGGCCAAGTTGGTGAAGGAGGGCCAGGTGGAGATGGAGATCGCCAAGCTGGCCGCCAGCAACCCCGCCGACCTCGAACGGGCGATTCTGCTCGAGGGCGGGGAAAGCGGCGAGTAAGAGCCTATCTCTCGCTCTCGGGGGACGGCTCGCGCCTCCCGCGGGCGTGGGGCTCCTCCCGCCGGACGCGCTCCGGTGGGCATTCACCGGGTGTCAGAACGGCTTTCCGAGGGCTTCGCCGACCCGTTCGAGGGCCGCATCGTCCACGTCGTGGTGGGTGACGAAGCGGACGACCTGCGCCCCCGCGGGGCTGGCCAGGACGCCTCGCTCCTTGAGCGTGGCGCACACTTGGCCCGGCGTCTTGGGCGGCTTTACCTTCGCCATGACGATGTTGGTCTGCACCCACTCCAGCTCCACCGAAAGGTCGGGGTGGGCGGCTAGCCTCTCGGCGAGGACTCGCGCGCGCCGGTGGTCCTCGGGGAGGGACGGGACCACTTCCCGCAGGGCTACGAGCCCCGCGGCGGCCAGGACGCCGGCCTGGCGCATCCCTCCCCCGAGCATTTTGCGGAAGACCCGCGCCTTCTCGACGAAGGCGCGGGTGCCGCAGATCAAGGAGCCCACCGGGGCGGCAAGCCCCTTGGAGAGACAGAACTGCACCGAGTCGAAGGGGGCGGCGAGGGCGGCCGCCGGGACGCCCAAGGCGGCGGCGGCGTTGAAGATCCGCGCGCCGTCCAGGTGGGTGGCCATGCCGCGCTCCTGGGCCACCCGGCAGAGCGCCTTCAGGGTGGCCACCGGGGTGCAGGTGCCCCCCCCCATGTTGTGGGTGTTCTCGACGCAAAGCAGGGCCGGACGGGGCAGGTAGTAGGCGGGCGGGCGGATGGCCTCCGCGACCCGCTGCGGGTCCAGGATGCCGTGGTCGCCGGGGACGAGCCGCGGCAGGACCCCCGAGAGAACCGCCATGCTGGCGTTCTCGAACCAGTAGACGTGGGCGGTGGCCTCGCAGACCACCTCCTCCCCGGGCTGGGTATGGACCTTCACGCAGATGCCGTTGCCCATGGTCCCGGAGGGGACGAAGAGGGCCGCCTCCTTCGCGGTGAGCCGTGCGGCCTCGTCCTGAAGGGCGTTCACGGTGGGGTCCTCGCCGTAGACGTCGTCGCCCACCTCGGCCTCGGCCATGGCCCGGCGCATGGCGGGCGTGGGGCACGTCACGGTGTCGGAGCGGAGGTCAACGGGAACCGCGGCCATAGGGGCACCTCCCGGGACGATTATACCGCCGCGCGCCTTGCCCGGCTGGGGCGCCGGCGCTATGATAGGCCCGTGACGGACGGAGGCGCCTGATGGGTGGTCCGGCCATCGAGATCCAAGGCCTGGAGAAGACCTTCACCGGCCACCTCTCCATCGGCCGCATCCACGCCCTGCGCGGCGTGGATCTCTCCGTCCCGCGCGGGGTCATCTACGGCTTCCTGGGACCCAACGGCGCGGGCAAGACGACCACCCTCAAGGTGCTGACGGGGCTCCTGCGCCCCGACCGCGGCACGGTCCGGCTCCTGGGCGCCCCGGCCGGCAAGCGCGACACCCGGGCCCACATCGGGTTTCTCCCCGAGACCCCCTATTTCTACGACTACCTGACCGGGGCGGAACTGCTGCGGTTCTTCGGACGGCTGCACGGGCTCGGCGCGCGGACCTTGGACGAGAAGGTGCCCGCCCTTCTGAAGCTCGTGGGGCTGGAGGGGCGCGGGAACCTGCCCCTGCGCAAATACAGCAAGGGGATGCTCCAGCGGGCGGGCCTCGCCCAGGCCCTCCTGAACGACCCGGAGCTGGTGATTCTGGACGAGCCCATGACCGGCCTCGACCCCATCGGCCGGCGCGAGATCCGCGATCTCATCCTCTCCCTGCGAACCCAGGGCAAAACGGTCTTCTTCTCCTCCCACATCCTGGCGGACGCCGAGATGATCTGCGACGAGGTGGCCATCCTCGTGGGGGGAAAGGTGGTCCAGCAGGGTTCCCTGGAGAAGCTCTTGGGGAGCGACGTGCGCTTCTGGGACGTGGCCCTGGCCGGGTGCCCCGAGGAAACGCGCGGCTGGGACGGGGCGGAGCTCATCACGAAGAGCGGCGACCAGATGCTTCTGCGGGTGGAGCTCGAGGGCGAGCTCCAGTCCCTGCTCGACCGGGCGCGGGGGGCGGGGGCCCGGGTGGTCTCGGTGGCGCCCCACAAGGCCTCGCTCGAGGATCTCTTCCTCTCCCACATGCCCGGGGGCGACGCATGAGCGGCCGGGCCGGCCCCGCCGGACTCGCCTGGATGCAGGTCCGGGCGCTGGCCGCCAACACCTTCCGGGAGGCGGTCCGCAGCCGGATCTTCTACATCCTCATGGCCTTCGCGGTGGCCATGCTCCTCTTCTCGGCGGTGATGAGCCTGCTCACCATCGGCTCCCGCGCCAAGATCATCATTGACCTCGGCCTCACCATCACCTCCTTCATCACGGTCATGACCGCCATCTTCGTGGGCATCGGGCTGGTCTACACCGAGGTGGAGAAGAAGACCATCTACAACGTGCTGAGCAAGCCCCTCGGGCGGGCCCACTTCATCCTGGGCCGCTACCTGGGGCTCATGGCGGTGCTCCTCGTGAACCTCGCCGCCATGCTGGCGCTGCTGAGCCTCCTCCTCCTGCTGTTTGGCGGATTCACGTGGGCCCTTTTCGTCGCGGGGGCCTTCATCTACCTCGAGCTCGCCGTTCTCACCGCCATCGCGCTCTTCTTCTCCTCGGTCACCTCCCCCGTGGTGAGCGCCATCTGCACGCTGGCCTTCTACCTCGTCGGTCACACCAGTTCGGCCTTCCTCGAGAGCCTGGCGCCGCGCCTCGGCAGCCCCGCGGCCAAGAGCGCCGCCGGGTGGCTCTTCCACCTCCTGCCCGATCTCAACGTTCTGAACGTCACCAATCTCATTGCGTACGACATCCCGCTCGCCAGCGGGTTCGCGACGCGGGCGCTGCTCTACGCGGCGGCCTACGTGGCGCTGCTGCTGACGGCCGCCTGCCTAGCCTTCTCGCGCCGGGACCTGGTGTGAGGCCGTGCGCCGCGCGCTGGCCCTTCTGCTCATCGCGGGGCTCTTCGCGGCGGTCGTCCCGCTCCACCGTTCCCTCTTCGCCTTGACCCAGACCTACCCCGACGAGTTCCGCTCCTACTACATTCCCTCCAGCGGAAACATGAAGATTCTAAGCCTCGGCTACCACAGCTTCTGGGCCGACCTCATCTTCATCTGGTCGCTGCTCTACTACGACTACTACGGCCGCGAGGTCCGCTATACCTATCTCGAGCGGACCTTCGAGGTCGTCACGGACCTGGACCCGCGCAACCGCGAGGCCTACGTCATCAGCGCCCTGTTCGCCTTCATCGGAAACCGGTACGACCTCGTCTACCGCTTCGAGGACAAGGGCATCCGCCAGATACCCGACGACAGCATCCTCGCCTTCGACGCGGGGACCTACGCCTTCTTTTCCGAGAAGAACAACGCGCGGGCGGTCCGGTACTTCAGCATCGCCGCCGAGCGCTCGCCCGAACGGCCCATCTTCCGCAAGCTCCTGGCCCAGGCCCTCGGGGCCACGGGAAACCTGGAGTCCGCGGCGGCCTACTGGAAGGCCATCTACGACGACAACCGGGACCTCCAGACCAAGGAGGCGAACTACTACCGGGGCACCGCCCTGCGTCACCTCTGGGACCTGAAGGTGCGCATGGACCAGCGCGACCTGGAGGCCGCGGTGAAAAAATACGTCGAGCGCCACGGCCACAACCCCGGGGCGCTTCAGACCGTCGTGAAGGAGGGCCTCCTCGCCCGGCTGCCGCTCGACCCCGCCGGGAAGCCCTACGCCTACGACGCCGCGAAGGGGGCGGTCACCTGCGTCTCCCCCTTCGACTTCAAGACGGCGTACGGCCAATGGTAACCCTGCTGCTGGCCCTTTCGACGGCGTTGGGCCTCGTGGTCGGCTCCTTCTCCAACGTGGTCATCCACCGGCTCCCCCGCCGGGAGTCCGTGGTCTTCCCCGGCTCCCGCTGCCCCCGCTGCGGAACCGCCATCCGCTGGTACCACAACGTCCCGCTGCTCTCCTGGATCGCGCTGCGGGGCCGATGCGCCTCCTGCCGGGCGCCCATCTCGCCGCGGTATCCCCTCGTGGAGGCGACCTGCGGCGGCCTCTTTCTGGCCTGCGCGCTGCGCTGGGAGATCTCCTGGGCTACCCCCGTCGCGTGGGTCTTCTGCACGATGGTGCTCTGCCTGGCGCTCATAGACCTGGAGCACCACCTCCTGCACGACGTGCTCACCTACCCCGGCATCGCCCTGGGAATTGCGGCGAGTTTCGTGGCTCCCTGGACGCGCCCCGTGGATTCGCTGGCGGGCGCCGCGCTGGGAGCGGCGGTTCCCGCTCTCCTGATCGGCCTCTACGCGCTACGCGGGGTGGAGGCCATGGGCTGGGGGGACGTGAAGTTCATGGCCATGGCGGGCGCCTTCCTGGGGTGGCGCGGCGCGCTGCTCACCCTGGTGGGCGGCTCCCTCATCGGAATCCTCCTCGGAGGCGGCTGGCTCCTCTTCAGTCGCCGTGGCCGCGCCACGCCCCTCCCCTTCGGCACGTTCCTCGGGATGGCGGCCCTGCTCGCGCTCTTCTTCGGCGAGGCGGCGTGGGGCTGGTACCTGGGACTCTTCCCGAAGGGAGGCGCGCCGTGACCACGTCGGTGCGGGGCGTCCGCCGCTTTCTCGGCTGGAGCCTCCTGGGCACCTGTTCTCTCCTCCTGGTCCTGACGGCCTACAATCTGGCCTCCCTCTCCCGCGGGCTCGCGGGGCAGGAGGAGGAGGCCCTCGCCAGGGCCCGGACCATGGGCGAGAGGGCGCGCGCGGAGCTCTCCCTGCGGGGGTTCCTGAACCCCGGGCCGGACGGCATGACGCTGCTGGCGCCGGGGCGCGACCCGTCGGGGGAGATCTACCCGAGGCAGGTGGCGGTGCGCTTCGGCAGCAACCTCCTCTGGGCGCTCCCCCCCTTCGCGCCGCCCCGCGTGGCCGAGCCCCCCATGGGGGCGACCGAGGTCTCCGCCGAGCCCGGCGACCTCCTGGTCTACGCCTGCCGGCTGGAGGACGGCAGGCTCTTCCTCGCTACCTTCGACGCCCCGGCCCTGAGACGGGCCCGCTCCCGCACCACCGCGCTCGTGGCCTTCGAGGTGGCCGCGGTGGGGCTGCTGATCCTCTTCTGGGCGCTGTTGGCCTGGCGGCTGCACACCTCCTACCGCGACGTGGTGGCCACCCTGCGCCAGGCCGACGACCTCCTGGCGCGGCCCCCCGGCGAGATGACGCCGCAGGACGTCCTCACGATCTTCGACAAGACGGTCTCGGAGCTCCGGGCCAGGACGAGGGAGCTCGAGCGGATCAACAACGACAACCGGCAGAAGGCCGAAGACGTAGGGCTGCTCGCCGAAAAGCTCTGCGCGAACCTGGCCACCGCCTACCTCCTCTTCGACGGCGAGGGGCGGCTCACCCGCACCCACCCCGACGCGCGCCAGCTCCTGGGCCTGCCGGACGTCCCCCGCCTCGGCGAGAGCGAAGGCCGGACGCTGGGGGGGCTGCCCGCCATCTCGGCGCTGGTCCGGGAGGCGCGCGAGGGGCGCGCGCTCGCCACCCGCGAGGAGGTGCCCGGCGCCCGGGGACGGCTCCTGCAAGCCATCGCCATCCCGCTCACCGACCAGTTGAACCGGAGCCGCGGGGTCCTCCTGGTCCTGCGGGACATGACCGACTTCTACGCCATGGCCCGGACGGTGCGCGAGCGGGAGTCCCTCTCGCGGCTGGGCGAGGTCGCCGCCGGCGTCGCCCACGAGGTGCGCAACGGGCTGAACGTCCTCACCCTCCAGTTCCAGCTTCTCGAGAAGGACCACCCCGCGCTGGGCTCCGACGCCCGCCTAGCCGGGGTCCGTCGCGAGATGGACACCCTTGGCCAGGTGGTCCACAACCTGCTCGTCTTCGCCCGGCCGCTCAAACCCGAGAAGACGGCGGTCGCCGCGGCGCCCCTGCTGGAGACCACCGCGGAGACCCTCCGCCGGCTCTTCCCAGGGCTCCGCGTAGAGACCGCCGCGGACGAGGAACTCGTCCTCCAGGCGGACGCCGAGGCCCTGGGGCGGGCGCTCTTCAACCTGGGCCGCAACGCGGCCGAGGCGGCCCGGGAGGCCCACCCCGACAGCGGCCGGGTTCGTCTCGCGGGGCGCGCGACCCAGGATGGCGGGGCGGAGATCGTGGTGGAAGACGACGGCGCGGGCCTCTCCCAAGCGGCCCGGGAGTCGCTCTTCGCCCCGTTCTGCTCGACCAAACCGGGCGGCACGGGGCTCGGGCTGCCCATCGCGCGCAAGATCGCGCGCGAACACGGGGGCGAGCTGGAGGGGTTCGAGGGGACGCTCCCGGGGGCGGCGTTTCGCCTGACGCTGCCGGGGTGAGGGAGGTCAGCGTCCTCTTCCGGGGCGGGCGGGAACCCGCCCACGCCTCCCGGCCCGGGCGAGTTTGGCGAAGGTGGCCCCCGCCAGGCGACGCTTCAGGTCGCGCGTGGCGCCCGCCCAAGCCGAACGGACCGGGCACGATCCGGAGAGGGAACAGCTCGAGGGGTCCGCGGTGCACCCGTTGAGCACCAGCTCCCCCTCCATGGCGTCCACCACGTCCAGCAGGGTGATGTCCGCGGCGGAGCGCGCCAGCGTCACGCCGCCCCCGTTTCCCCTCGCGGTCTTGAGAATCCCGGCGGAGGAGAGGCGGCTTACGATGCGGCGGATGAAGGCGGAGGGGATGAGGCGCCGGGAGGCGATCTGCTGGGCCGTAACCCGCGTGCCCTCGCCCTCCAGCGTGAGGTGGAGCACGATGCGGGCGGCGTAGTCGGTGTGGCGCGAGACGGCGAGCATCACCCCTCCGAACAAGATGAATGTTGTAATCTTACGGCGGCGGCGGCCTTTTGCAAGCCGTCCATCGGGGACCGGCCGTCCGCTGCGCGAAAAGCCCCATCCCGGACCCTTTCCCGGCGGGAACGCGGACGGGGCGGGCGGCGTTATCATGGGAAATGTCAGCTTCGACGCCGGGGGCGGCGTCATCTTGGTGTGAGGCCGCTCGCCTCCGCCGGCGGAGGAGGGAGAAGATCATGCGACTGACCCACCGCCACGTCGGAGGCGCCCTCGCGGCCGCCGGCCTCGGCCTCCTGCTCCTCCAGCCGCCCGCCCACGCCATCCCGGCGTTCGCGCGGAAATACCAGGTCAACTGCTACCTGTGCCACACGATCTTCCCGAGGCTCAACAAGATGGGCTACCTCTTCAAGCGGAACGGCTACCGGCTTCCGCCGAAACCGGTCGAGGGAAAGCCCGCGCCGCGGGTGAGAGAGGTGGACGCCGCGCTGCCCTGGAGACCGCGCACGGCCATGGCGCTGTACGGGGTGGCCGAATACGAGTCCATCGCCTCCGGCGCCCCGGGCGCCGCCTCCAGCGAGAGCGTGACCGACCTGGACACCCTCGCCTTCCTCAGCGCGGGTCCCATCCCGGGAACCGGATTCTCCTATCTGGCCAAGTACGTCTTCTACTACGAAGGGGGCGAGCGGGAGGTGGGCGCCGCCGACCTCACCTACACCTGGGGGCGCGCGGATCGCAGCTTCTTCGTGAAGGCCGGCAAGATGTACCTCCTCCAGGGCGAGGGGTTCCGGGGCTCCGACCCGCGGGGGGTGTTCCCGTGGGCTCCCCTCGCGCTCTCGGCCTCGGACCCTGCGGCCTTCTCCCTGGACCAGAACCCGGTGGGCCTGGCGGGAGGGGCCACCTGGACGACCCCCGGCTACCGCGGGGTCTTCGGCCTTTCGGGCAAGGTGACCCTGGGGCTCGACGAGAAGGGCGAGCCGGTGAACCGCCCCGGCGGGACCGGCCACCGGGACCTGTTCCTCGAGGCCGACTACCTCTTCGGGAACGACAACGGCGTCTCGGCTTTCTACTACCGGGGCAGGAAGCCCGTCCTGGCGGGCGAGGATTCACCCGCGCCGTTCCGCTACGACTCGACGGAGGAGCGCTGGGGCCTCTTCGCGAACCGGCTGATCTTCTCCCAGCTAGATTTGTCCGCGGGCTACGTGGGCGGACGCGCCGGCTGGCGCGCCTCCGCCGCCGACCCCGTCGGTCACTACACGACTCGGAGCCTCTTCGGGGAGGCGAGTTACTATCCCGAGGCGTGGCGGGGCCTGGTCCTGTCGGCGCGGGTGGAGGGACTCCGGGAGCGCTGCGACGGATGGCCGGGCACCGTGGAGACGCGGGCCTGGAGCGTCTCCGCACAGAGGGCGCTCCTTCGCTTCGGCGACCTGGCGGTGCGGGCGAGCTACCGCGACGCCCACCGCGACGACCCGGCCTCGGGCGTCACGGTGGAGCGGCGGTTCAGGCTGGACCTCCGCGTGGCGTGGTAAGGGGGGAACAGCCGTGCCGGCGCGCCGCGATCTCCTGTTTCCGCTCCTGCTGCTGGGCGGGCTCGCCCTCTCCCGGGCGGGGGCGCAGGCGCTGGGGCTCCTGCTCCCCCAGGACCGCGGCCCCCGCGAACTGGACGTCTCCGCCTACCCCCCCGAGATCCGGGAGGGGTACCGCGTCTTCGCCCACAAGTGCTCCAAGTGCCACACCCTGGCGCGCCCGCTCAACACCACGATGCGGGCGGACTTCTGGGCCCGCTACGTCGGGGAGATGATGCAGCGGCCCGCCTCGAACATCGGGGAGACGGACGCGCGGGCCATCTACGCCTTTCTCGCCTACGACCAGACCCACCGGAAGGACGCGGACCCGGGACGGTTCTTCCCCCCGCTCACGGACGAGCAGATCGAGCTTCTCCTGGCGGAGCGCGGACGGCGCTAGTGTGGCAAGTGGGAAGTTCGACGAGGAGAGAAACTCAACATACTGGCGGCGCAGGGAGCGGGACCGATTCCTCGGATCGTCAACTCGCCATGCGGAGCAGGAAATCTCCGGTGGCCTCCGCGTCGAGGGGCCTGGCGAAGTGGTACCCCTGGGCGAACTCGCACCGCAGATTCCTCAGCTCCGACAGCTGTTCCGCCGTCTCCACCCCCTCGGCCACCACGTCCATGCGGAGGTTGTGGGCCAGCGCCACGACGGCCCGCACGATCTCCCAGCTGCCCTCGCCCCCCTGGGCCCCCGAAACGAAGTCCCGGTCGATCTTGAGGGTGTCCATCGGGAAGCGGTGGAGGTAGCTTAGGCTGCTGTAGCCCTTTCCGAAGTCGTCAATGACCAGGCGCACGCCCCGCTTCCGCACGCCCGCGAGGCGCTCCAACGTGGCTTCCGCCCGATCCAGCAGCACGCCTTCGGTGAGCTCGAGCTTGAGCGCCTCGGGAGGAAGCCCCGTCTCCTCGAGGAGGCCGTCGAGCATCTCCTCCAACCCGGGCCTGTCGAAGTGGCGGCCGCTCAGGTTGGCGCTGAGGACGAGCCCGGCCGCCGCGGGGATCGCCTCCCGCCAGGCGCGGACCTGGCGCGCGGCCCGGTCGAGCACCCAGCGGTCCAGGGCCACCACTAGGCCGGTCTCCTCGGCGACGGGGACGAAGAGGTCGGGCGAGATGAGGCCGCGGCTAGGGTGGCGCCAGCGCACGAGCGCCTCCACGGCCGCGGTGCGGCCCGTCTCCAGCGAGACAATGGGCTGGTAGTGGACCTCCAGCTCCCCCCCGGGGATGGCCCGCCTTAGGTCGTTCTCCACCTGGAGGAGCTCCACCGCGCGCATGTGCAGCCCCGGGTGGAAGAGGGAGTGGCGCCCCTTCCCGAGCGCCTTGGCCCGGTACATGGCCGTGTCCGCGTCCCGCAGCATCTCCTCGGGGTGGGAGCACCCCGCCGGGCCCAGGGCGATGCCGATGCTGGCGCTGGCGAGGATGGTCTGGCCCTCCACCTGGAGGGGCTGGGCCATGGCTTCCAGCAGGGTCTCCGCGACCCTTACCGCGTCGGGCTCCCCCGCCACGTCGTCCAGGAGCACGGCGAATTCGTCGCCTCCTAGCCGGGCTACCGTGTCTCCGCGGCGCAGCCCTTCGTGGAGCCGGGACGCCAGAAGGGTGAGGAGGAGGTCCCCCGCCTGGTGCCCCAGGCTGTCGTTCACCAGCTTGAATCGGTCCAGGTCCAGGAAGAGGACCGCGAAGCGGTAGTCGGGCCGCCGCTGCGACCGCGCCAGGGCCTGCGAGAGACGGTCCAGGAAGAGGACCCGGTTGGGCAGCCCCGTGAGGGCGTCGTGGACCGCATCGTGGAGGAGTTGCTCCTCCGTCCGCTTGCGCTCCGTGATGTCGGTCTGGGAGCCCGCCATGCGGTGGGGCCGCCCCAGCGCGTCCCGCACCGCGAGCCCCCGGGCGAGCATCCACCGCCACGTCCCGTCGGCGTGCAGGATGCGATACTCCCGCTGGAACTGCTCCGCGCGCCCCTCGGCGTGCGCCCGCAGGTCGAACTCCAGGGCGCCGCGGTCCTCCGGGTGCACCCGCTCCAGCCAGGCCGAGGGCTCCCCCGCCGCCGCCTCGCCGGGCAGTCCCACCATGGCGCGCCACCGCGGGGAGAGGTAGAGCCGGTCCGAGCGCAGGTCCCAGTCCCAGAGGCCGTCGTTGGTGCCTCGCGCCGCGAGGGCGTAGCGGGTCTCGCTCTCGGCGAGGGCGGCGGTGCGTTCCTCCACCCTCCGCTCGAGCTCCCGATTGAGACTCTCCTTCTCGTGGTAGGCGGCCTCGAGGCTCCCCACCATTTGGTTGAAGGATCGCGCCAGCAGGCCCACCTCGTCGCGGGTGGTCACCGGCGCGCGGCGGGAGAAGTCGCCGGCGGCGATCTCCTGCACCGTGCGAACCACGGCGAGCAGCGGCCGGGTGAGGAGCTGGCTCAGCAGGAGGACCGCCGCTACGCCGAGGAGGAAGACCGCCGCGCCGGTGGCCATGGCGGCCCGCCGGCTCCGCGCCGTCTCCGCGTGGAGGGGAGCGAGCGAGAGCCCCAGGTAGAGGCGGCCGACTTCATGGCCGTCGTAGACCACCGGCGCCATCGCCCGGTACACGTCCCCCCGGCGCGAGGGTCCGTCTCCGCCGTCCGCCTCGCGGAAGCCGCTCGCGTCGCTCCCTTCCAGGTTCCAGATCGTGGTCACGCGGCCCGACCGGGAGGTCACCACCACGTAGGTTACGTCGGGGCTCTGGCGGGCGCTTTCCAGGGCCGGCGCGGCGGCGGCGGGGTCCCCGAAGTAGAGGGCGGGGCCCACGCCGAAGGCGGTGATGGCGGCGACGGACCGGGCCTTGTCCGCCAGGGAGGCCAGGGCCTGCTCCTCGAGCCGGCGGGGCACGTACAGGACGATGAAGAGGGTGAGCCCGACGACGAGCAGGGTGAAGATGAGCGAGAGCTTGGCCCGGATCGGCCACCCGCTTCCGGTCCCGCGCGGCGCTCCTGGGAAACCCATGCCGTGCCGTCCTCTCTCAGGGAGGTGGTCCCCTTCCTGCGGGCGATCCCCTCCCGGCCTTCCGTGGAGGCCGGACGCTACCGGTTGAGGACGTGGATGGCCTCGCCCAGCGCCGCGTCCACCGACTCCAGCAGTCCCTCGCTCATGGTGGGGTGGGGGTGGATCGTCTGGGAGAGGTCGTCGAGGAAGGCCCCCATCTCGATGGCGAGGGCCGCCTCCGAGATCATCTCGCCGGCGTCCGCGCCCACGATGTGGACGCCGAGGATCCGCTTCGTGCCGGCGTCCGCCACGGTCTTCACGAACCCCTCCACGGCGTTCAGGGTCATGGCGCGCCCCGAGGCGCGGAAGGGGAAGGTGCCCGTTACCACGCTGTAGCCCTGGGCCCGGGCCTCCTTCTCGGAGAGCCCCGCCCAGGCGATCTCCGGGTCCGTGTAGATGACCGCTGGGATGACGAGGTTGTCGAAGGCCGAGGGCTTCCGGGCGATCACCTCGGCCGCCACCTTGGCCTCGCGGTAGGCTTTGTGGGCCAATAGCGGCCCGCCCACCACGTCGCCGAGGGCGTACACTCCCGGCACGTTGGTCTCCATCCGGGCGTTCACCCGGATGAAGCCCTTGGCGTCGGTCTCCACGCCCGCCTCGGCGAGCCCGAGCCCCCGCGTGTTGGGAAGGCGGCCGATGGAGACCAGCACCTTGTCGGCCTCGAGGACCGCGCGTTCTCCCTCCCGGCCCTGGATGGTCACCTTGCAGGGGCTGCCGCGCTCCAGCCCCGTGGCCTTGCAGCCGAGGTGGAGCTTGACCCCGAGATGGGTAATGCGCCGGGTCAGGGCCTGGCCCACCTCGGGGTCGTGCTGGGGCAGCAGCTGGGGGAAAAATTCCACCAGCTCCACCTTCGCGCCCAGCTTGGCGTAGACCGAGCCGAGCTCGAGGCCGTTGTACCCGCCCCCGATGACCACCAGCCGCCCGGGCACGGCGCGCAGGGAGAGCGCGTCCCGGGCTTCCAGGATCTGCTCGTGGTCGGGCTCGAACCCCGGGGGAAAGAAAGGGAGCGACCCCGTGGCGACGACCGCCTGCTCAAATTCGATGAGCTGGGAACCCGAGGGGCCCTGGACCTCGATCTTCCGGTCGCTCAGAAACCGGGCCCGGCCTTGGACCACCTCGGCGCCGTTCCGGGTGCAGAGGGTCCGGACCCCGCCCGTGAGGCGCTGGACGATCTTGTCCTTCCACGCCACGAGCCCGGCCATGTCCACCCCCTCGACCTTCATGGAAAGTCCCATCTCGCCGGCGCGCCGGGCGCTCTCGAGGAGATCCGCCGCGTGGATGAGGGCCTTGCTCGGGATGCACCCCTCGTTGAGGCAGATGCCGCCCAAGGACTCCTTCTCCTCCACCAGGATGACGTCCTTTTTGAGCTGGGCCAGCCGGATGGCGGCCAGGTACCCCCCCGGCCCCGACCCGATCACCGCCACCTGGCAGCCCTTGGAAACGGTTCCAACTACCATGCGTCTCCTCCCTCCGGTCAGAGGTACGCCATGAGCAGGACGGGGTTCTCCGCCAGGCGCACGAGGTCCGACATGAAGCGCGCGGCCTCCGCGCCGTCCACGATGCGGTGGTCGAAGGAGACCGAGAGGTACATCATCTTGCGCGCGACCACCTGGCCGTTCACCACCGCGGGCCGGTCCTTGATGGCGTGGAGCCCCACGATCGCGAGTTCGGGTTGGTGGATGATGGGGGTCGCGAAGAGCCCACCCACGGGACCGATGTTGGTGAGGGTGAAGGAGGCGCCGCGGATCTCCGGCAGGCCGAGCTTGCGCTCCCGCGCCCGCTGGGCCAGATCGGCCACCTCGCGGGCGATCTGGACCAGGTCCTTCCGGTCGGCGTCGCGCAGGACCGGCACTACGAGCCCCTCGGGGGTATCCACCGCGAGGCCGATGTGGTAGTAGCGCTTGAAGACGATCTCGCCTGCCTTCTCGTCGTAGCTCGCGTTGAGGAGGGGATGGGCCCGGAGCGCCGCCACCGCCGCCTTCACGAAGTAGGCGAGGAGGGAGAGCTTGACCCCCTCTTTCTCGATGAGCGGCTTGGCCCGCTGGTAGGCCGCGAGGAGGTCGGTCACGTCCGCCTCGTCCACGTGGGTCACGTGGGCGGAGGTGTGCCGGGAGAAGGTCATCGCCTCAGCGATCACCTTGCGCAGGTGCGAGGCGGCCACGCGCTCCACGGGGCCGTCCTCGGTGATCGTCACGGCGCCGCGGCCCGCGGCGGACACGGGCGCGGCAGGAGCGGGGGCGGAAGCCGCCGGAGCGGGCCGGGCGTGGGGAGCCCCAGCGGCGCGCTCCACGTCTTCGTCCGTGATCCGGCCGGCCCGCCCGCTGGGGGCCACCGTGGCCAAGTCCACCCCCAGCCTTCGCGCCAGGGCACGGGTGTGGGGCGTGGCGGCGACGCGACCCGGCGCGACCGGCGCGGTCCCTCGCTGCGGCGTGGCGGGTACGACTGCCGGAGCGACCTTCCCGGCCGGCGCGGCGATCGGCGTCTTCACCCCCTCCCCCGCCTCGCCGAAGGTGGCGATCACGTCGCCTACCCGGATCGTGTCGCCCGCCTTGAAACGAAGCGCGAGGACGGTGCCGGCCACCGGCGTGGGCAGTTCCACCACCGCCTTGTCCGTCTCCACTCTCACGAAGGGCTGGTCCATGGCGACCCGGTCGCCCGGCTTCACCAGCCACTCCACGACGCGCCCCTCGTGGATGCCTTCGCCGACGTCGGGGAACTTGAACTCGAACGCCATGGCCCCCTCAGAAATCCAGCGCGGCCCGCGCGGCCCTCACGATGCGCTCCCGGTCCGGGAGGTAGTGGTTCTCGAGCAGCGGGAAGGGAAAGACGGCGTCGTATCCACAGACCCGCTGGACCGGCGCCTGAAGCGAGAGCAGGGCGCGCTCCTGGATTAGCGCGGCGACCTCGGCGCCCACCCCCGTGTTGCGCGGCGCCTCGTGGATGACCACCGCCCGGCCGGTCTTCTCCACCGAGCCCAGGATCGCCTCCACGTCGAGGGGGCAGACGGTCCTCAAGTCGAGGACCTCGGCGGCCACGCTTTCCCTGGCGAGGGCGTCGCGGGCCTCCACCGCCTGGCGGGTCATGGAACCGTAGGCGATGAGGGTCACGTCCTCTCCCTCGGCCACGACCTTCGCCTTGCCGATGGGGACGGCGTAGTCCCCTTCGGGGACCTCCTCGCGGAAGGCCCGGTAGATGCGCTCGGACTCGCAGAAGACGACGGGGTCGTCGTCCCGGATGGCCGAGACGATAAGCCCCTTGGCGTCGTAGGGCGTGGAGGGGATGACCACCTTCAGGCCCGGCGTGTTGCAGAAGAGGGCCTCGTAGCTCTCGGAGTGGTGCTCGGGCGGGTGGATGCCGCCGCCGTAGGGCATGCGGATGACCATGGGCACGGCGTAGCGACCGCGCGAGCGGTTCCGGTACCGCGCCACGTGGGCGAAGATTTGGTTGAGGGCGGGGTAGACGAACCCCGAGAACTGGATCTCGCAGACGGGCCGGTAGCCCGTGAGGGCGAGTCCGAGCCCCGCGCCCACGATGCCGCTCTCGGCGAGCGGCGTGTCGAGGACGCGCTCGGGCCCGAAGGCCTCAAGAAGCCCCTCGGTGACGCGGAAGACCCCGCCGTCCACCCCCACGTCCTCGCCCATCACCAGGACTCGCGGGTCCCGCCGCATCTCCTCGGCGAGCCCCCGGTTCACCGCCTGGGCGAGGGTGAGCTTCTCGGTCCTGGCCGCCGGAGCGGCCGACGCCCCGCCGCTCACGGCGCCACCCTGCCCGCGATCTCGGCCCGCTGCTCCTCGAGGAACCAGGGGCGCCGGGCGTACATGTAGTCCACGATGTCGGTGGGCGGGGCCTTGGGGGTGGACTCGAGGAGCGCCACCGCCCCCTCCACCTCGGCGGCCACCTCCTCCAGGTAGGCCGCCTCCCGGGCCTCGTCCCAGAGCTTCCGCGCGGCGAGGAACCTGCGCATGCGGTCCACGGGGTCCCGCTCCCTCCAGTAAGCAACCTCCTCCGCCTTCCGGTACCGGGTGTGGTCGTCGGCGGTGGTGTGGTTCTCCATCCGGTAGGTGAGGCACTCCACCAGGTACGGGCCGTGGCCCGCGCGGACGTGGTCGAGGGCCTTGCGGGTCGCGGCGTAGACCGCGAGCACGTCGTTTCCGTCCACCTGGACGCCGGGCAGGCCGTACCCGTGGGCCCGCTGGGCGATAGTGGCGGCGGCGGTCTGCTTCCGGAAGGGGACCGAGATCGCCCACTGGTTGTTCTGGATGAAGAAGAGGGTGCGGGCCTTGAAGACCCCGCCGAAGTTGAGCGCCTCGTGGAAGTCGCCCTCGGAGGAGGCCCCGTCTCCAGCAAAACCCACGGCCACCGCGCTCTTCTCGCCGCGGAGGCCGAGGCCCATCCCCACGCCGACGGCGTGGAGGAGCTGACTGCCCACGGGCACCGAGACCGGCAGGCAGTGGACCTCCGCGGGAAAGAGGTGGCCACGCTCGTCGCCCCGCCAGATCGCGTAGACCTGGTGCATGGAAACCCCGGCGGAGATCATGACCCCGTGCTCGCGGAAGGAGGGGGCCAGCCAGTCCTCGCGCCGCAGGTTCGCCGCGAGGCCCGCCTGGCAGGCCTCCTGGCCCCGGAGGGAGCCCCAGGTGCCCATCCTTCCCTGGCGCTGGAGGGTGAGGGCCTTCTCGTCGAACCTCCGCATGCGCAGCATGAGCTTGTGGAGACGCACCAGCTCCTCGCCCGGCAGGGCGGGCACCAGGGCCTCGTCGGCCCGCCCGTCCTTGTCCAGGATCTCGAGGCGCTCGGTGACCGCCTGGTGGACGACCTTGAGCGGCATGGAACCCTCCGTCGCTACAGCGAAACGCGGCGCCGGCCGCCGCGCACCTTCCCCTCTTCCGAGATAACCGCGGCCGGGGGCTCTCCATTCCAGAAAGGCGGACGTCTGAATGTCAGTTTACCGCGCCGGGGGCCCAACGGGAAGTGTCGTAGCGGGAGAGCGCGGCCGCGGAGGGAAC
>JAKAIJ010000025.1 GCA_021814355.1 Acidobacteriota bacterium | reverse complement strand
AACTCGCAGAAGTAGATGCCCTGCCATCGGCCGAGCCGGGGCTTTCCCTTCAGGACCGGCACCGTGACCTGGCAGCCGACCAGGACCGACTTGATGTGGGCGTCCGAGTTGCCCTCGGCGTGGGCGTATCCGGCCTTCTCGGGGACCAGCTTCGCCAGGGTGGCGAGAAGGTCCTCCTTCACGGTCGGGTCGTAGTTCTCGTTGAGCGCGATGCCGGCGGTGGTGTGGGGGCAGAGGAGGTGCACCAAGCCCGTGCCTCCCCACTCCTTGCACGCGCGCTTCACCTCGGCGGTGAGGTCCGTGACTTCGCAGCGCCGCTTCGTCGAAACCGTCAACTCCATGAGACCCTCCTCCCTCCGGCCTCCCCATGAAAGGTGCGGGGCGGTCCTGGGCGTTCCCGTCCCGAGGGTACCGCAACCGGAGCCCCCGGGGCAACGCGCCGGAGTCCTTGGCGGTCCGGCCCCTGCCCTGCTCGCGAGGCGCCGAGCGCGGCTGCGCCCTATTTCCGGATAGGCCTTACGTCCCGCCTTCCTGCTCCGGGAGGCGGGCGAGCAGCCGGGTCCAGAGGCTGCGGAAGAGCTCGGCCTCGCGGCGGCTGAGACCGGCGCGGTGGAGCAGGTGGCGCAGTTCGCGGGCGACCGGCGCGCCGCCGTGCTTGAGAAACCCCGCCCGCGCCGCCACCTCGAACAGGGCGTCGGCGGTCCCCTCCACGAAGTCGTGTCGGGCCGGGTCGGAGGCCGCGCGACGGGCGTCCGGCCCCGCCGCCTCTCGCCCGCCCCGGAAGCAAAGGAAGGCCATCACCGCCACGCTCTGAGCGAGGTTCAGGTCCCGGTAGGCGGGGTCGGTGGGGATGACGACGACGCCCGCGCAGGAGGCCAACTCGTCGCGGGTGAGGCCCGAGGACTCGGAGCCGAAGACCAGCGCGCCGGGGGCTGCGTCCGGCGCCGCCACCAGGGCGTCCGCGGCCTCCTCGGGGGAGAGGCTCCTCATCCGCGCCGCCGGCTGTGGGGCGGTGGCGAAGACCGCGGAGCACCCCGCCACCGCCTGCTTCAGGTCCGCCACGGTGCGGCTGGCGTCCAGGACGTCGGAGGCGTGCCACGCCATGCGGCGGGACTCGGACTCGAAGTAGGACTCCACGCCGGGACGGTCCCCGCCGCGGTGGAGCCGGGGGTCCACCAGGACCAGCTCCCTCAATCCGAAATTCTTGAGCGCGCGCGCCGCGGAGCCCACGTTCCCGGGCGAGCGGGGCCTCACGAGGACCACGCGCGGGGGAGTCACCTGCGCGGCCCGCCGCCCTCGCGGGAGCCACGGTAGCGCGCCACGGCGCGGTTGTGCTCCTCGAGGGACTCGGAAAAGGCGTGGGTACCGTCGTCGCGGGCCACGAAATAGAGATAACGCGTCGCCTCGGGCCGCAGGACCGCCTCGAGCGAGGCCCTGCCGGGCGAGCAGATGGGGCCCGGCGGGAGCCCCGCGTTCCGGTAGGTGTTGTAGGGGTTGGGGTAGGCCCAGTCCTCGCGCGTCAGGCGGCCCCGGTAGCGGCCGTCGAGGGCGAGGGCGTAGATGACCGTTGGGTCCGACTGGAGGGGCATGCCGATGCGGAGCCGGTTGAGGAAGAGGCCGGCGATGCGCGGTCTCTCCGCGGGGGACGCGGTCTCCCGCTCGACCACCGAGGCCAGCGTCACGAGCTGGTGGAAGCCAAGCCCCTGGGGCGGCGGCACGGGGCGGCGCTCCCACCACTCCCGCGACGCCCTCACGAGAATCCGCACGAGGGCCGCCTCGCCGATGTCGGGGTCCACGAGATAAGACTCCGGAAAGAGGTATCCCTCGAGGTCCAGCGCCTCCGGGTCCAGGTCGCGAATAGGCGCGGGGTCGCGCATGGCGCGCAGGAACGCCTCGCGCCGGCCGACGCCCTGCTCCTCGAAGAGGGCCGCGGCCTCCTCCAGGCGCAGCCCCTCCGGAAGCGTCACCTTCACGTGCATCACCTCGCCCTTGCGCAGCTTGGCGAGGACCTGCAACGGAGTCATGGGCTGATCGAAGAGGTACTTGCCCGCCTTGAGGGTGGTGAGCCTTCCGGAGAGCGCGTAGGCCAGCTTCGCGGAGACCCGCCACCTTACCACGCCCCGGGCCGCGAGCTCGTCGAGAATCTCCCCCGCGGTGCGCCCCCTGGGCACCTCCAGGACGGTGCGACCGGAGTATCCCTGGTAGGGGGTGCGCCAGTCCCAGGCGAGGAGGGCGGCGCCCGCCGCGACGGCGAGCGCGGCCAGGGAGCAGGCGGCGAGCAGCGCCTTCGCCCGGGAGGTCACGGGTTCTCTCCGTCGAGCCAGGCCTGCAGGAGGATGGCCGCGGCCATCTGGTCCAACCGGCCCGTCCGCTTCCGGGCGCGCTCGCCCCGCGAGGCCAGCAGTCCGCGCGCCTGGAGGGTCGAGAGCCGCTCGTCCACGAAAAGCAGCCGCACGCCAGGCGGAAGGCGCTCCCGGAGGTCGGCGCCGAGCCGGCGGGCCTCCCGGGCGGAGGGCCCCTCGGTGCCGTCCATGTTGGCGGGCAGGCCCACCACCACCGTCTCGACCTCCTCTTTCACCACCAGCGTCCGGAGGGCGTCGAGGAGCCGGTGGCGGGGTTCGCCCTCCAGAGTGGGCCGGGGGGAGGCAAGGGTGCCCGTGGGGTCGGAGAGGGCCACCCCCACGCGCCGCCGCCCCCAGTCAATGGCCATCGCTCGTCCCATGAAATCATTGTATCGGAGAGGGCTCTGGCGCGGAAGCGGGGCCCGCAGTCCCAGGGAACGCTCAGCCGCCCGCCGGGGGGGGCGGTGCGGTGCGGAAGCGGAGGCGGAACCGCACGGGGCCGGAGCCCTTCAGCCGGAGCCCCGCCGCAGAACGGGCGCCGTCGGTTACCCGCACCTCCACCTCCTGGCCGGGGAGCAAAGGCTTGGGCGTGATTATAAGGGAGCGCGCCGCCGCGTCGTAGGCGTAGCCGGTGTCCAGAAAGGGGTCCCGAAAGAACCGCAACTCCGGGTTGGTGTAACCGACGACGACGGTCTCTCTCGTCAGCGTGGCCGGATCCATGGGCTGGGAGAACCGCAGGACGATGGCGGAGTCCCGGGCCACCCGCCGGGCGCCCTGGGCGGGGTGCGTCCGAAGGACCCGGGGATTCGCCGGGGAGGCCCCGAGGGCGAGGCCCGCGAAGATTGCAGCGAGGAGGAGCAGAGGCCTGCGCATGAGCCGACTCTATCACGCGCACGCGCCTCCCTTGAAGCCGACCCCTCGAGGGCGGTAAGGTGGGGCTGGCCCGCGTCGGAGCAAGGCGGGCCCAGCGGACGTGACCATCCCGAGAAAGGGGAGCCCATGAGAGAACGGATCGCCACCGCCCTGCTCGCGGCAGCCCTGCTGGCGGGTCTCGCGCCGGCGCGCACCGCCGCCGAGGACCCCGCCAAGGTACCCGAGCGCTACCAGTGGAACCTGGCCGACGTCTACCCCAGCGACGCGGCGTGGCAGAAGGCCAAGGACGCCCTCGCCGAGAGGGCCAAGGAGCTCCCCAAGTTCAAGGGGACCCTGGGCACGTCGGCCCGGCGGCTCAAGGACTGTCTCGATCTGGCCTTCGAGCTGCGGAGGGAGGACGCCCGGCTCTCCACCTACGCCAGCCAGAAGTCCGACCTGGACGTCCGGAACGCCTCCGCCCTGGCCATGCGCCAGTCCATGACCCCCTTCGAGGCCGACCTGGCGGCCAAGATGGCCTGGATCAACCCCGAGATTCTGGCACTGCCCGAGGCGAAGCTCGCGGCGTTCCTGAAGGAGGAGCCCGGCCTCGTCCCCTACAAGCCCGTCATCGAGGACATCGTGCGGCTCCGCAAGCACACCCTCGGCGCCGAGGGGGAGAGGGTCCTGGCCGACGCGTCGCTGGTCATGGACACGCCCGACTCGGTCTACAGCGTCTTCGCCGACGCCGACATCCCGCGCGCCACTCTCACCCTCTCCACCGGCGAAACGGTGCGCCTCGACGCGGCGGCCTACACCCAGTACCGCGCCGTGCCCGACCGGTGGGACCGTGAACGGGTCTTCGACGCCTTCTTCGGCAACCTCAACGCCTACCGGGGCACCTTCGGGGCGCTCTTGAACGCCGAGGTGAAGAAGGACCTCTTCCGCGCCAAGGCCCGCAAGTATGACAATGGCGGGAAGGACGCGGTAGGAAGCTGCCTCGCCTCCGCCCTAGGCGGCCCCAACATCCCGCCGGAGGTCTACCACAACCTCATCCGCAACGTGCACAAGAACCTGCCCTACCTCCACAAGTACCTCCGCCTCCGCCAGCGGATGATGGATCTGCCCGAGCTCCGCTACAGCGACCTCTACGCCTCCATCGTCAAGGAGGTGGACCAGAAGTACACGGTGGACCAGGCCATGGACCTCACGCTCAAGGCGGTGGCGCCTCTGGGCAGGGATTACGTGGAGGTGCTCTCCAAGGGCTTCCAGAGTCGCTGGGTGGACTTCTACCCCTACGAGGGCAAGCACAGCGGAGCCTACAGCAACGGCGCCGCCTACGACGTCCACCCCTTCATGCTCCTGAACTTCAACGGGACCTTCGAGGACGTTTCCACCCTGGCCCACGAGGCCGGCCACACGATGCACAGCTACTATTCCAACAAGAGCCAGCCCTTCGCCACGTCGGACTACACCATCTTCGTCGCCGAGGTCGCGAGCACCTTCAACGAGAACCTTCTGATGGACTACATGCTCAAGCACACGGACGACGACGCCGTGAAGCTCTTCCTGCTCGGGAACTACGTGGACGGCATCCGCCAGACCCTCTTCCGGCAGACCCAGTTCGCCGAGTTCGAGCTCAAGATCCACGAGCGGGTGGAGAAGGGCGAGGCGCTGACGGGGGACGAGCTCAACAAGATCTACAAGGGGATCATTGACGAGTACTACGGGGCCGGCCAAGGGCTCACCGCCATCGCCCCCGCCTGCTACGCCGAGTGGGCCTACATCCCGCACTTCTACTACAACTACTACGTCTACTCCTACGCGACCTCCCTGACGGCCTCCACGGCGCTCTCCCAGATGGTGCTCCAGGGCAAACCGGGGGCGGTGGAGGCCTACCGGAAATTCCTCTCCCTGGGCAGTTCCATGCCCCCCATCGAGGAACTGAAGGTGGCGGGCGTGGACCTTACGACCGACGCCCCCTTCGACATCACCATGAGGGCCATGGACAAAGCCATGGACGACATGCAGGCCATCCTCGACCGGATGGAGAAGAATAGGAAGAAGTAAGCGATAGGGTTTTTTCGGAAACGTGGGAGGGGCCCCGCGGGGCCCCTCTTTTTCGTGATCCTGGATGCGAAAGGTTACGGGGCAGGCGCGGCGGCGGGCGGAGGCGCCAGGAGGATGACCGTCGGGAGCCCCTTCACGCCGAACCGCGCCTGGAGCGCGCGGTTGGAGGCGTTGTTCTCCGTCATGTCCAGCCGCACCGGAACGAGGCCGGCAAGAGCCGCGCGGACCTCGGGGGCCGGCCAGGTCTCCTTCTCCAGCTCCACGCAGGCCACGCACCAGTCGGCACGGAAATCGAGCAGGACCGGCTTCGAGAGGGCCCCGGCTTCGGAGGCGGCCGCGCCCAGGTCGGCGCGCCAGACCGCGCCGGGTCCGGCGGACGCGGGCGCGGCGGGCAGAAGAGGCAGGATCGCGGCGAAGGCCGCCGCGCAGAGGAGAATCCCCGCGACCCGCGCGGGGACGGAGAAGAAATGGCGCTTGGCGCCGAAGAGCAGGTAAAGCAGGACCGCCCAGAGGGCCAGGCCGCCGGCGGCGAAGAAGACCTTGCGCGGCAGGTAGAGCCCCGCGAAATAGAAGGAGGCCGCGAGGATCAGCGCCCCGAAGAAGAGCCGGACGCCGTCCATCCAGCCACCCGACTTGGGCAGCGCCGAGAGTATGCCCGAGAAGGCCCCGATGACCACGAAGAGGACCCCCATCCCGAGGGCGAAGGCGAAGAGGTAGGCGAAGCCGAGCAGGACGGAGCCCGCAGAGGCCACCACCACGAGGATGGCGAGGATTAGCGGGCCGATGCAGGGGCTGGCCACCAGGCCCGAGACGGCCCCGATGAAGAAGGCCCCCGCGAAGCCGCGGCCCTTCCCCTTCTGCTTGGAACGCTCAAGGCGGTTGGCGAGGGCGGAGGGGGTCCTGAGCTCGAAGAGATTCAACATGGAGAGGGCCAGGGCGTAGAAGAGGACGGCGAGCCCCAGTCCCACCCACCGGTTCTGTGCGAGGGAGCCGAAGGCGGCGCCGGCCCGGGCGGAGATCGCCCCGAGCGTGGAGTAGACCAGCGCCAGGCCCGCCACAAAGGCCAGCGAGAGGAAGAACCCGTGGGACTTTCCGCGGCCCTCCGAGCGGCTGCCGATGTAGGCCACGGTGATGGGGACGACGGGGTAGACGCAGGGGGTGAGGCTCGAGAGAAGGCCGAACAGGAAGGCCAAGGCCAGCGCCAGAGGCACGTTCTCCTTCGCCGCGCGGGCGAACCGGGCCTCGTAGCCCTGCTGGCCGCTCCGGCCGTTGCGGGCTTCGTCCAACCACCGCACGAAGGCCCCCGCGTCCTTGAAGCCGACGAACCGTCCCAGCTCCCTGAACCCCGCGGCCGGGTCGGCGGAAGCGGCTCCGGTTCCGGCGGACTGGGTGGCTGCCGGTAGGGAGCCAGGTGGCGGTACAGGCGAACCGGCCGAGTGCGTCGTGGAGACCGGGCCGGCCTTCACCGTCGGGAGCAAAAGGGGGACGGCGTCCGAGGTGGGAAGGAAGCAGACCTTATCGCCCGTGTCCTGGCACCCCTGCCACTCCACCTGGAGCCTCCCCTCGACCGTGGCGGGGGCGTTCGCGGCGAGGGCGAGGGGAATGGTGACCACGACCGCCCCCCGGAGGACCTCTACCTCCTCCTCCATGGTGCCCTTGGGGTAGGCGGGCGCCCCGGCCGCGACGCCGGAAGGAAGCTCGGCCTTCACGCTCAACCCCTCGGCGCCGAAGATGTGATACCCCGCCGGGACCCCGATAGTGAGCTTCAAGGTCGCACCGCCCGAGGCCGGCAGAGGGCTCGGCTCCGCGGTCACCGAGAACTTCAACGTGGGCGGCACCGGCTCGCCCCCTCCGGAGGGGCCGCGGCCCATGGCTGGGAGGGCCGACAAAAGGGCCAGGACGGCAATGACGACGGCGGCGCGGCGGCGCATCATGGGCGATCTCCCGAAGTGGCTTCCAGGGCAGCCTCCTGATAGAGCCCCAGGAGGCGGTCCGCGAGGAGTCCCGGCTCTCCCCGTCCCACCGGGCGTCCATCCACGGAGACGACGGGGACAACCTCCCGGGTGGTCGAGGTGAGGAACACCTCGTCGGCCGCGAAGAGCTCCCGCGGGTCCACCCGCCGCTCCTCGGCCGCGAGCCCCGCCCGGGGGCAGAGGGCGAGCACGCGTCCCCGGGTGACGCCGTCGAGAATCCCCGTGGCGAGGTGGGGAGTGACGACGGTGCGCCCGAACGCCAGAAAGACGTTGGTGGAGGCGCCTTCCGCGAGGTCCCCCCCCGGCGAGAGGAGAAGCGCCTCGTAGGCGCCGGCGGCCGCGGCCTCGTCCCGGGCGAGGGCGAGTTCCGGATTGCCGTTGAACTTCACGGCGGGGACGTAGCCGCTGGGGTTCCAGCGAGGACGCGAGGCGAGGATGCACCCGACTCCGCGCTCGTACGCGGCGCACAGGTGCGGCGGGAGGGGACCCGCGAGAGCCGTCCAGCGGCAGGCTCCCCCCGCCGGTCCTTGTCCCCAGGGGCGGAGGCCCGCGCTCGCGCAGACCCGGAGATGGGACTCCGCGGGGGCGCGTAGCCTGGCGAGGGCCCGCAGGGCGGAAGCGAGGGCTTCGGCGTCCACGGACGGGGCGGCCAGGCGCGCCAGCCCCGACGAGAGGCGGGCAAGATGGTCTTCCAGGGCAAAGGGGCGCGCGTGATAGGTGCGCAGGGTCTCGTAGACGCTCTCCCCGGCCAAGTAACCGGCGTCCAGCGCCGGCACGCGGGCCTCCTCGGCCGGGTGCGGGTCGCTCCTGTCGCAGGTGACGGCCCAGAGGGTGGCGGGGTCCATGGGGCTCCGTCGCCCGCTTCGCGGGCGGGGGATCAGTATACCAGGAAAAAAGGGGCCGCCCGGAGGCGGCCCCTCGGTTCGCAGAAATATCCCGTCTTAGAACTTGAAGCCGACGGTGAAATAGAAGCCTTCGAGCGAGAAGTCCTTCTTGATGGGAACGATACCGGTGCCGCGGCGGTAGTCGTTGGCCGCGTAGGAGAAGCTCATGGCGTCCTTGATGGTCTGGTAGCGGTAGCCGACCTTGCCGTACCACGAATCGCTGAAGTTGAACTTCGCCTCGGTGTAGAGCTTCACGGCGGGGATGACCTTGGACTCGCCGCGGGCCACGTGGAACACCCCGAAGGGGCCGTAGTAGGGGGAGTAGATGGTGGAGTTGATGTACTCGCGCTGCTCGTTGTCCTGGCGGGCGGAAAGCATCGAGACCTCGAGGCCCGCTCCGAATCCGATGCGCTTGCTGAACTTGTAGTCGCTGATGAAGCCGCTGTTGAGGCCCCACGCGTGGGTCTGGGAGTGGATGCGGACGCTGTCCTGGGAGCCGGCGCCCCAGAAGTTCCAGTCGCTGTTGTCCACGTAGAGGGCGTCGAGCTGGGCGTCAATGCTCATGTAGCGGAGGCCGCCGTAGAAGTTCATGGTCCACTTCTCGCTGGGGTTGAAGTTGTGGCCGATGTTGAAGTCCCAGGAGGTGTACTGGGTGCTCAGGTCGGCCTTGGCCCAGTCGGAGTAAGCGAACGAATCGAAGCCCGTGAAGGGGGAATAGGAGATGGGAAGGGCGTTGACGAGGAACATGGCCGTGCTGGGCGCGAAGGCGGTGCTGGTGGAGCTCTCGTCGTAGTTGACGTAGCTCAACCAGGTGGTCCAGGGCCCGTTGCTGTAGGCCACCTTCAGGGCGGGGCTCCAGCGGCGCTCGTTGTTGACGGCGTTCGGCTTGGAGTCGAAGTTGAAGTAGGAGCCGTTGCCGGGAGCATACGAGTAAGTGTAGGCGTAGACGGTGTCGAAACCCTTGGGCTGGGCCCACCAGGCCTCGGCCTCGATGGTCCACTTGCTCGCCTTGTCCTGCGCCGCGAAGGGCAGCATGACGGCGAGGAGAACCGCGACGATCATGACTCTCTTCATCATGTTCTCCACTCCTTTCCTCAAGATTCCTTCCGACCGAATATCCTTCCGGCTCACAACACGGAAGACCCCGGGACTTCATCCCTCCACTTGGCCCAGTTTATCCAAACGGAGGGGGCCTGTCAAGCTTGGGGGACGGGGCCGCCCCCTGGCGGCCTTCCCGGGGCTTCAAAGCCACCTTCCGGGCGAGGGCCTGGCGGCTGATCCCGAGCGCCCGGGCCGCGGCCGCCAGGTTCCCCTTCGAGGCTCTCATGGCGGCCTCGACCGCGTGCCGCTCCTCGGCCCGCAGGCGTTCCCGGAGCGAGCCTCCTTCGCCCCCCCCGGCGGCGCCCTGCGGCGCCAGGAGCCGGGCGGGCAGTTGGGCCTCTTCCACCCGTCCGCCGCGGTGGGCCTTCACCAGGAGGGCTCGGGCGAGGTTCTGGAGCTCCCGGACGTTCCCGGGCCAAGGCCAGGCCCACAGTCTCGCCCAGACCCGCTCTTCCACCTCAGGGCGCGCGACCCCCTCGGCCCGCGCCGCCTCCTCCAGGAAGTGGGCGAACAACAGGGAGACGTCCTCCCTTCGCTCCCTCAGCGGGGGGATCTCCACCCGCAGGACGTTGAGCCGGTGAAAGAGATCGGGCCGGAACGCTCCCGAGGCTACCGCCGCCTCCAGGTCCCGGTTGGTGGCCGCCACGAGGCGGGCGTCGGATCGCCGTACCCGTGATTCGCCCAGGGGGGTGAAAGTTCCGTCCTGGAGGAAACGCAGAAGCTGGGCCTGGGTCTCCCGGGAGAGCTCGCCCACTTCGTCCAAGAAGAGGGTCCCGCCTCGGGCGGCCTCCACCAGCCCCTCCGAGTCGCGGTCGGCCCCCGTGAACGCGCCACGGCGGTGGCCGAAGAGGAGGCTGTGGGCGAGGGTCGGGGGAAGGTTGGCGCAGTTGGCGGGCACCCAGGGCCGGTTGCGCCGGGGCGAGAGGAGGTGGATCGTGCGGGCGCAGAGCTCTTTGCCGGTCCCTGGTTCCCCCGTGAGCAGGACCGGGAAGGAGAAGGGCGCCGCCTCCCGCAGGGCTCCCTCGACGGCTCGGAGGGCAGGGCTCTGTCCCAGAAGGAGCCCTCCGCCGGAGTCCTCGTGGGCCTCATGCCGGGTGGGGCTTTCGGAAGAGGAAGGGGCGCTGAGGGCGGCCCAAAGGCGGGCGAGCAGAAGGTCCTCTTCCGCGGGCCTCTCGCGCCCGTGCCATAGGAGGCCGGTCCAAAGCCCCTCCCGGCCCGGACAGCCCAGGACCCACCCGCTTCTCACCGAGAAGAGCCCGGAGCTCCCGCAGAACCCGGCCACGGTTTCCCGCTCCCGGGACGAGCCGTCGCCGGTCCAGGAAGCCGCGCCACCGGGGGCCACGTGGAGGGCCGCCGCGGTCCGGGTCGCCGCCAGGGCCTCCGGGGTGGTCGGTGCGCCGTCCAGGGCGCGCGCGAGCAGGGAGAGGCCCGAGGAGGCCGCTGCAACAGCGGGCGCGGGCGCGGCGGCGGGGCGGTGGAGGCGCAGGAGCGCGGTGAGGCCCGTAGAGGAGCGCACCCGATTCTCCGCGAGGAAACGGGCGACCCACGCGGAGTCCTCCCCGGAGAGCGCCGGAAAGACGTTCTGTTCGGCGGCGGCCGAGAGCGCCTCGGCGGCCAAGGCCGGATCGCCCGCCTCCCGGGCGAGGGCCCACGCCTCCGTCAGCAGGCCGGAGCCCCCGGCGTCCCCGGCGAGCGCCCGGGAAAGCCGCCACCGGGCCCGGGCGACGAGAGTCGCCGAAGCGTCGGCGGTACAGGCCGCGGCCCGGGCCTCCTCCTCGAACCGGTTTAGGCCCCGGGCCGCCGACTCGGCGAGAAGGGCGGCGGCCTCCAGCCGGTCGTCGGGGTCCGGCGCCCGCGTCAGGGCCCGCTCCAGGTCCGGCACCCGG
The DNA here is from genome assembly GCA_021814355.1 of Acidobacteriota bacterium. GTDB lineage: Bacteria > Acidobacteriota > UBA4820 > UBA4820 > DSQY01 > JAEMPZ01. Next base: position 6,553 of record JAKAIJ010000025.1, on the reverse strand, counting down.
CGCGAGAACCGCGCCGTCTGCCTCGATTCGAGAAGAAGGCGGGCGACGAGAGTGCGGAGCGGAAACGCCACCTCCGGGTCCGCCTCCGTCCCCATTTCGGCGACGGCCCGCTCGGCCTGGGCGAGGGCGGCGGGAAGCTCGCCCCGGGACCGCAGGATTCGGGCGAGCCAGTACCGGTCCACCGCCCGGGAGTCCGGCCCCCTTGGAGAGGCGGGGCGCGTCAGCCCCTCTTCCAGGGCGGCCTGGGCCTCGAGAAGCCGCCCCGATTCTGCGGCGCAGAGGATCCGGTTGAACCGCGCGCACCGCCGGAGCGCCTCCAGCCCAAGGGTCCAGGCGCCCTCCTCCGCGCGCAGCAGGAGCGCGCGGGCCTCGTCGAAACGAAAGAGGAGCCTCAACACGTCCCCCGCGTCGCAGAGGGCGGCGGCCTCCTGCCGGAAATCCTTCGCGAGACGGGCCGACGCGGCCGCCTGCTGAAATGCGCGGGCGGCGTCGGGAAGGGCGCCCCGGCGACGGGCCAGCATTCCGGTCCTGTGGCTCCAGAGGATGGCGGGCGCGGGTCCGGAACAAACGGAAAGCAGATCCTCCGCCGCATCCAGGGCCTTTCCGGCGTCGGCGAGGCGGTCCTCGAAAAGAAGCGCCGTGGCGAGCAGACAGAAGCCGTGAGCCCGGAGGTCCGGTTCTCCGGCGGCCCCCAGCGTGGTCTCGATCACCCCGCGGCCCTCCGCCGCCCGGCCGCGAATCCAGAGGGCCTGGCCCCGCAGGAAGAGCGCCTCGCTCCTGAACGGCTCCGGGAGCGCGAGGCAGGCCTCCTCGGAGAGGAGATCCAGAACCCGGCCGTACTCCATGAGACGCTCGAACCCGCGGGCGCGCAAAAGCGGGACCTCTGCTCCGCCGTCTATGGACTCGAGCAGGCGGAGCGTTTCGGCCCCCTGGCCTACGTGCAACAGCGCGCGAGCGCGCGCCACCGAGGCTCCGCGGGGGTCTCCTGCCGCTTCCCGCCTCCACGCCTCGCGCCAGAGGCCCGCCGGGGAGGAGGGGGGCGGGGGTTTTGCCCCGGGCGGGGTCTCCCGCGGAGCGGAGAGGAACAGGGAGGCCCCCGGTTTTGGATGTCCCGCCGGCAGGTGCTCGGCGGCGGCCAGGATCTCCCCGGGGTCGTCGCCGGCCACGCCGCGGGCCAGCTCGAGAAACCAGGACTCGCCCTCGGGAGGGAGCGTCAAGACATGGAGATCGGTGAAGGCGCCCGCGGGTGAAGCCTCCCCCCCGTCCCAGAGGAGCACGACCGGGACGCGGAGATCCGCGCCGGCCTCGCGCAGGGTGGCGAGGGAGACCTCGTCCAGCGCGTCGGCGGGGTGGAGACACCAGCCGCCGGTTCGGGCCCCCAGGAGGGCGCCGAGGTCCCGGGCGAGGCGGGCGGGGTCGCGGAGCCTGCCCGAGAGCCAGGCCTGGGCCCCGGCGGGGCCCGCTTCGAGGACCGCCCCGAGAAGCGGCTCGAGGCCGGCGAACGGGTAAGGGGCGCCGCCCCCCAGGGCCACGGGGCGCAGGGCCGCCCGGGAGCACCCCGCGAGCGCCGCCCCGAGGGAGGCCCGGGACGGCGCGGAGCGTTCCGAGAGGCCCGGCGTGAAGAGGTCGTGCGCGGGCCGCCAGCGGGCCCAGAGCCCCCATTCGGGTGCCAGGGCCGGATCGAGGCCCGCGCCGCGGAGCCCCTCCAGGAGGTCGAGCAGGCACCGCCGCGTCGCACCCGGGGCCTCGGAGGCTTCCAGCCACTCGCCGAACCAGGCGGCGAGCACGTCGCGGCCGGGGTGACGCTTGGGGAGGACGGCGCGGCGGCCTTCCCTCGCCGGGCGGCCGCCGAAAAGCGCGAGAAACCCGCGGACGTGGCGCGCGAGCCCCCCTCCCGGCGCACCCAGCGCCGGGAGGGCGCGGAGCTCGGGCAGCCCGTCCGTCCCCAGGGCCCAGTCCCCCGGGTCCGGAACCCAGGGGGCGCCGGACTCCTCGAGGGCGGCGAGCCCCGCGAGGGTCGCCGCCAGCGCGGCGCAGAGGCGTGGGGTGTCCCGGAGGTTGGCAAGGCTGAGAGGGAGGCCGGCCCCGGCGCGCCGCGGCCCCAGCGCCGGATGCCACGGCGCCGCGGGCTCGCACGCCCCGAAGGGCCCGGGCCACGATTGATCCGCCACGCCCCCCTCCCCGCCGGACGGCTCCGGTGTGCCTTTTCTAGCATAAGGCCGCCGCCGTGGGCAAGATTTTCCTTGCGCGGACCCCACCCCCACCGTATAGTGAACCCGGGAGGTCGTCGTGGGTGATCGGTCTGTCGAATCTTTGGTCAACGAAGTGCTGACCCTGCGGGCGGCCCTGTACGACGCCAACACGGGCCTGCCCTCTTTTCCCGCCAGCTTCGAAGCCCTTAAACAAATGTGCCAAAACCAGTTTCTGGGCGTGATCTACCTGGGCCTCTCGGACCAGGAGCGAATGGAGGCGGTCTTCGGGTTCGAGCGGTACGAGGGAGTGCTCAAGAGCGCCGCCGAGAGGCTCCAGGGGTACAACGAGTCCCTCTTCGACGGCAGTCTCCTCGTGACCCAGCGGGGAGCCTTCAACGACGAGTTCTGCGTCTTCGTCCCCTACGACCGGCTCGCCCGGTCGCCGCTGCACAACCTCGAGAAGGTCGCGCGGGACATCTACAAGGCGCTCAAGGCGGACCTCTCCTCGTGCTGGATCCAGGGGCTCTCGCTCCACGTGGGCTACTCGGTGCTCCACTACAACCCCTTCCTCCGGTTCGAGCGCTCGGTCCACCGGGCGGCGGCGGAGGCCGCCGGCGTGGCGGGCCGCCAGGAGGAGATGGAGCGCATCCTCAACGAGCTTGAGCTGCGCCAGATCCTCGCGCGCAAGGGGCTCAGGACCCTCTTCCAGCCCATCGTGGCGCTCGACAGCCTCGAGGCGGTGGGCTACGAAGCGCTCACCCGGGGGCCCCTCGGCACCCCCTACGAGTCGCCCGAGGCCCTGTTTTCGTGCGCCCACCAGTCCAAGCTCGGCCGGGAGCTGGACCGCCTCTGCAAGCTCACCGCCATCTCCTCGGCTAAACCCAAGCCGGCGGGGACCTACCTCTTCGTCAACACCCTCCCCAGCACCCTCGACGACCCCGAGTTCTTGAACGGCCGGGCCTTCGAGAACCTGGCCGCGTCGAACATGCGGCCCGACGAGATCGTCTGGGAGCTCACCGAGCGCCACGCCATTGACGACTTCGACACCTTCGGGCTCCTCATGAAGGAGTACTCCACCCTCGGGTACAAGATCGCCATTGACGACGTGGGCACCGGCTACTCCTCCATCCAGACCATCACCCACGTGCGGCCGCTCTACCTGAAGGCGGACATCTCCCTCGTCTCCCGCATCCAGGAGAACCTTCTCAAGCAGGAGCTCGTGAGCTCGCTGCTCTCCCTCGCGGGCAACATCCGGGCCGATCTCATCGCCGAGGGGGTGGAGACGGAGCGCGAGCTCCGGACGCTCAGGGAACTGGGGGTCAAGTACGGGCAGGGGCACCTCTTCGGACGCCCCGCCGCCGAGTTCCCGGGCAAGGTGACGTTCCAAACCTAGCAGGCGGCTGAGAAACTCGCATGGGCCGCGCGCGGGCTTCCTCGCGCGCTCCTACTCGGCCATGAGCCCCACGTCCTTGCCACGGCCCACGCCGAGCGCCTCCGCGGCGGAGCGAGAGGCCCCGGCCACCTCCACCAGCCCCGAAGAGCCCACCAGCGCGAAGAGCGGCGCCTCCTGGGCGTACCCGCCCTCCGCGACGAAGGGCAGCTCATGGCCCGCCACGAGAATCTTGAACTTCGTCTTGCCCGTGCGTGCGGAGGTCTCCTCGAGGGTGGCCCGGCGGATGTTGGTGAGGAGGTTGCCGAACCGGTCCACGGCGCAGACCTCGCCCTTGACCAGGGTCTCGCCCACGGCGCGGTCCACGGGGACCTGGACCCTCACGAAATCCTCGATGACGTCGCCGAACTTGGCCGGGTCTATTCCCTTTCCGAGCCATCCGGCGATAGGGGCGAAAACGTCGCGGGCGTGAAAGGTCTGGCTCACGGGGCGCCGGAAGTAGTGCTCGGCGGTGATGTGCACCACCCGGTTCACCGCGCCGAACTGGTAGACGTAGGAGAAGAGGCCGTTGTCCGGCCCGATGAAGTAGCGGTCGTCGTCCACCACGAGGATGGGCCGGCGCGGTCCCCCGACCCCGGGGTCCACCACGCAGAGGTTGATCGTCCAGGGGGGGAGGGCGCGGTAGGAGCGGTAGATGGCGAAGGCCCCCGCGGCGATGTCGCGGGGCGGGATGGTGTGGGTCATGTCCAGGATGTGAAAGGCCGGCTGGATCGCCCAGAGGGCGGCCTTGAGCTCGCCCACCCACGGATCGTCCGTCCCGAAGTCCGTGTAGAGCGCCACCAGGGGCGTGGTGTCACCGATCATGGAAGTCTCCTCCCGATTTCCGGAAGCGGTCCCACAGGAAGAGGCCGTAGGCCGCGAAGATCACCAGGATGGCGGCGTAGCCCATGCGCATGTACCCGCCGGTGGACGGCGCCGTTTGGGCCAGAGCGAGCAGCGGGCCGCTCACGGCCGCTCTCCCGCCAGGCGCTCGGCCTCCGCGAAGCCCGCCTGCGTCCGGGCCAGCGTGAAGGCCGCGGCGAGGGCGAAGACGGCCGCCATGGAGACGAGGAACGTCACGCGCATGGACGTCTCGAGGCTCACCTTGGCGGGGTGGACCACCGAGCCCCACCAGGTGACCGCCCAATGGACGATGGGCACGTCGAAGAAGGCGATCAGGGCCATGACCGCCGCCACCCGCGCGGTGTGCGCGTCGTGGCCCGAGAAGAGGCGCAGAAGGAAATAGGCCGTGTACATGAGCCAGAGCACCAGCGCCGTGGTCAGCCGGGGTTCCCAGACCCACCACTTGCCCCAGGCGGCGCGTCCCCAGATGGGCCCCGTCACCAGGACCACCGTGATGAAGACCCAGCCCACCTCGGCGCAGGCGTGGGCCAGCGTGTCCCAGCGGGGCGCCTCCTTCCAGAGGTAGAGGGCGCTGAAGACGAAGGCCAGGCCGAAGAGGATATAGGCGCTGATGGCCGACGGCACGTGGTAGTAAAAGATCTTCTGGACCGGCCCCATGGTCCTTTCGGCCGGCACGTAGACGAAGACCATCCCGAGGGCCACCGCGTTCAGGGCGAGCGCGGCCGCCCACGCGGTCAGGGCAGATTTCCTGAGGTCCACGCTCACTCCTCCACGGCGAACTCGAAGAGAAACAGGGGTGCCGCGAGGAAGATCATATCGAACAGAGCCACGAGCTGCAACCAGTGCGCGCCGCGGGCGAACTGGCCGAGCATCACCTCCTGGGTGAGGCTGCCCGCGGCGATCAAAAGCGGATGAGGACCGGAAAAAGGAGGATGGGATAAAGCACCTGGCCGCCCCGCACCTGGGCGATGAGCGCGGAGAGGAGCGTCCCCACGGCGGCGTAGCCCACGCTCACCAGGGTCCAGACCCCCGCCAGCTGCGCGAGGTGCTCGCCCACCGGCATGGCGAGCAGGAGGAAGGCGAAGAGCAGCAGCAGCCCCTCGAGAATCAGCAGAAAGGCGAGGTTCACGAGGAACTTTCCGAGAAAGAGGGCGCTGCGGTCCACGGGGGCGAGCAGGAGCGCCTGGAGGGTCCCCGTCTCGGTCTCCTTGCGGAAGGTGGCTCCCATGAAGAGGCTCCCGGCGAAGAGGATGACGAGCCAGAGCAGCCCCGCGCCCGTGCGCCCCAGGTCCACCCGGGTGGGGTCCACCGAGAAATAGAAGAGCACCAGCGAGAGGAAGGCGAAGAAGAAAGAGGCGGCCAGGTTCTCCTTGCGCCGCACCTCCTCGCGGAAGTCCTTCCGGAAGACCAGCCAGACCGCGCGGGCGTAGCTCACGCGCCCCCCCCCGCCGTCGCCTCGAAGTAGGAGCGCTTGAGGGACTCCGCGGTGAGCCCCGCGGCGCTCGCCTGCCACGCGATCCGCCCGCCGTACAGCACCGCCACCCGGTCCACGGCCGGGAGGCAGTCCTCGATCTCGTGGCTCACCAGCAGGATCGCCCGGTGCTCGGCCTTGAGGCCGGAGAGCAGCCCCGTGAAGGTGCGGCTCCCCTCCGGGTCGAGCCCCGCGTAGGGCTCGTCCAGGATGACCACGGTGGGGTCCGTGAGCAGGACCCGCGCCATGGAGAGCCGCTGCTGCATCCCCCGCGAGAAGGTGCCCACCGGCTGCCGGCGCGCATGAGAAAGGCCGAGCCGCCCGAGCAGGCCCGGGATCCGGGCGGGGGCGTCCGCCACGCCGTAGAGGCCGGCGAAGAAGAGGAGGTTCTCCTCCGCCGTGAGGTGGGCGTAGAGGAAGGACTGGTGCGAAAGGTAGCCGAGCGCGCCCCTCAGATCGAGCCGGCCCTTCTCGTCGAGCGGTTTTCCCCGGAAGGCGATCTCCCCCCTACCGGGCCGCGAGAGGAGCGTGAGCACCTTGGTGAGGGTGGTCTTGCCTGCCCCGTTGGGGCCCAGAAGGAGCAGCAGCTCGGCGGGA
>JAKAIJ010000024.1 GCA_021814355.1 Acidobacteriota bacterium | reverse complement strand
ATTTCCTCGGAGAGGTTGCGCGGGACCACGGGCGCGCGGCGCTGCCGCTCTCGCGTGGCGCGCTCGCGGCCCTGCTGGAGTACCGGTGGCCCGGGAACATCCGCGAGCTGCACAACAAGCTGGAGATGGCCTTCATCCTGTGCCGCGGAACGGCCATCGAGGCCGAGGACCTCTTTCCCGCGGGGACGGGAGGGGATGGAGCCGCGGCCATGGACCTGCCGGGAGAGGGAATCGAGTGGGAGGCGCTGGAGCGCCGCCTCCTGACCCAGGCGCTCGAGCGCTCGGGCGCCAACGTGACCCACGCCGCGCGGCTCCTCGGGCTCTCGCGGGCCACGCTCCGGTATCGGCTCCGGAAATTTGGACTGGAGCCGTCGAGAGATTAAGAGCCTACCCCGGAAATAAGGCATGGCCGCGGCGGAGGCCAGACCCCCGGCAAGGCGCGGCGCGGAAGGCATGGCGGCGCCATTCCGGCGAGCCGCGGCACTGCACCGCGCGGGGACGCGAAGGAGGGCCGCCACGCCTTCCCGGCAGGGCCCGTGCAAAGCCAGGGCACGGTCCCGACATGTCGAGTTTTTGCCCACCCCCACAACCCGCATTCTTTGCCTCAGAAGATTTCTGCGGCTTGTATGAGCCTGATGGTGGCTCATACGAGCCATTTTCGTGGCCTAACATTTAAGGAAGCAGGACATATCTTATTGAAGGATAAAGTTTTTTTGGACGGAACCGTTGAATTCTCCTGTGGCATGTCCCTTGCTCACTAAAACGATGTCTCACGGACACAGCCAGCAAGGTTAAGCGGGGAGCCGGAAGGCTCCCTTGCGCGTGTTCGAAATGTGCCTTTAGATCCCCCGGTCCCGCAGGTGGAACAACTTGCCAGCCGGATTGCGTCCGGCCCGAAGCCGCTTGGTGCAACGAAAGGTGAAACCCGAAACCCGCGCGGGGTGGCGCCGGGCGGCTCGAGGGAAAGTTGTGTGGCTTTTGCGATCGGCGTGGGATGGGTTCTCTGGCCTTGGGGTGGCTTGGGGTATAATCCAACGCTTCTGAAGGAGCTGCCCTGAACCGCCGGAGGAACCCATGATCCCTGCCCCCCTCGTTGCGCACCTCCCGCCGGAACCGGTGGACGGCTGGGCGGAGTGGCGGCTTGACCACCTGGGTCCCTGGCTTGCCACGCGCCTGCTGCACACGGTGGTCTACCTCCTCTGCGCCTTCCTCCTGGCCAAGGCCTGGAGCGTCCTGATGCGCAGGGCCGCCGGGGCCGTCAAGGGGCGCGAGGGGCTGCCGGCGGAGGAGGAGAAGCGGCTGGAGACCCTTCTGGCGGTGGTCCGCCGGACCGGCGCGCTCCTCGTCTACCTCGCCGTGGGGCTTGTGGTCTTGAGCGACTTCGGCCTCCAGATCGGGCCGCTCCTGGCGGGGTTCGGCGTCGCCGGGGTGGCCTTCGGCTTCGGGGCCCAGTACCTCGTCAAGGACCTCATCACCGGATTCTTCCTGCTCTTCGAGCGCCAGATCGCGGTGGACGACGTGGTGAAGATCAACGAGTTCCAGGGCACTGTGGAGTACATGTCCCTGCGCACCACGCGGCTGCGCTCGGCCGGCGGGGAGCTCCACACCATCCCCAACGGCGAGGTCCGGTGCGTCACCAACTACACGCGGCGCTGGGCGCGGGCCGTGGTGGACGCGGAGGTCCCGTACCGGGCGCGGCTCGACGACGCCTTCGCCGCGCTGACCGAGGCGGGCCGGCGCGCCGCCGGAGACTCCGAGGTGGGGCCGCTCCTCCTGGAGCCCCCCGAGGTCCTCGGCGTCACGGCCCTCGGCGAGAACGCGGTGACGGTGCGGCTCTGGGTCAAGACCCGAGCGGGGGAGCAGTGGCGGGTCGAGCGGTTCCTGCGGCGCGCGGTGAAGGAGTCTCTCGAAGAGCGCGGCCTCGATGTCCCCTTCCCCCAACGGACCCTCTCGGCGGACCCGGCCCTGGCGGAGCTGCTGCGCGGGAAGCATCCTTGAGCGGGGACCTTCAGGCCGGCGGGCTCTTTCTGGGGCTCGTGGCGGCGGCGCTCGTCCACGCGCTCCTGCCGACCCACTGGCTCTCCTTCGTCCTTGTGGCGCGCGCCCAGCGCTGGTCCCGAAGCCGGATGATGCGGGTGGTGCTTTTTTCGGGCCTCGGCCACGTGACCACGACGGCGGTGGTTGGGCTCACGGCCGCGGCCCTCAGCAAGGGGTTCCACCGATACATCGGGGTCCTTCAGACGCCGCTGCCCGCCTTCATCCTCGCGGGCTTCGGCCTCTACTACCTCGTCTCCGGCTGGCGGCGCGGCGGCCACCCCCACTGCACCCACGACCACGCCGACGACCCGCTGGACCTGGACCGGGCGGCCCAGGGGGCGCTCTTCCTCCAGATGACCCTCTCGCCCTGCGAGACCCTCATCCCCATCTTCTTGGCCTCCGGGGCCCTCTCCTGGCCGGTCCTCATCGGGATGGCGGTGGCCATGAGCGTACTTACCATCTGCGCCATGGCCGTCCTCTCGTTTCTGGGGTACACCGGGTACCAGAAGCTCACCTTCCCGTGGCTCGAGCGCAACGAGCGACTGCTGCTCGGCGGCGTCCTGGTCGGCCTAGGGGCCTTTGCCTTCTGGGTTCGTTGAATCTTGGAGTGATCCGAGCCTAGCGTCGGCGGGGCGGCGCGGCGGGCTTGGACGGAGGCTTGGCTGGCGCGGATCCATGGGCCGCCGGCGCTTTGCCGCGGGCGGAGGAGGGGTGGCTGCCTCCGTGGGAGCGACCCCTGCGGTGGTGGCGGTTCTGCGGGATACGCTGCTTCGCCACCAACTCGCGGACCTTTTCAGGGGCGGGGTTCACCATCACGAAGCTCTTTCCCTGTTCCGACGTCGGTTCCGCGAGGAAGGGGAGGTTCACCAACGGCGGCTGGGCCAGGGGGTTGACCTCTTCGGACGAGAGACCGTCCCCCCCGTCTCCGCCGGCGGGAGCGGCTTTTCCCGCCGACGCGTTGCCCGGCGGGGCGGGGGGAATCTCGGGCGTCCAGGCCGGATACTTCAAGTGAAAATCCAGAAACGCCAGGGTACGGGACCAGGCGTCCGCCCCGGCCACTTCGTCCCAGCCGCCGCGCTCGTGAAGGGTGAATCCATGGCCCACGCCCGGGTAGACGATGAGGTCCACGGGCTTGTTGTGCTGCCGCAGCCAGTCGAAGGTCTCGAGCGAGCGCCGGACGGGCACGATGCGGTCGGCGGTCCCATGCAGCAGAAGCGTGGGCGGGAACACCTCCTCGGCAGGCGGGAAGAAGCCCGGCGAGAGCCCTCCGTAGTACGCCACCACCGCCATCAGCCGGCCGTCGGAGGGGCCGTAGTTGAGCGCCAGGAAAGCCCCCTGGGAGTAGCCCACGAGGGCGAGGCGCTCCTGGTCCACGTCGGGCAGGGAGCAGGCGTAGTCGAGGGCGTACCGAATGCTCTCGGCCCACTGGGAGCGGTTGCCGCGTCCCCTCCGGCCGCGATCGTAGTAGCGGACGAAGAGCGCCACGTAGCCGTGGCGGGCTAGGTCTTCAGCCATGGCAAGGTAGTAGGGCTCGCCGCGGCGGGGCCCGTGGGTCCCGTGCAGGAGGACCACCGCGGGGAAGCGGCCCTCCTCCGCGGGCTCGAAGAGGTCCACGGCCACCTTGTCGCGGCCCGACGGAAACCGGGTCTTGGTTACCCGCACGGGGCTGGAGGGCAAAGGAGGGAGGTCCCATCCCTCGGGGGACGGCGCTTCGGCCTCCGCGGCGGCCCCCTGGCCGGTGGGGGACTGCGGACGGGGGTCGTCCCCGGCCCACGGCGGCGCAAGAGCCGCCAGGGCGGCGGCGAGGAGGAGAGCGGGGACGGCGCGGCGCGGGACCTGCACCCCGGAAACCCTCCGCAAGGAATGCGCTATACGACAAGACCCGGCCGAGGCCGGGTCTGTCGGTTTGGTGGCGGGGGAAGGATTTGAACCTTCGACCTCTGGGTTATGAGCCCAGCGAGCTACCGGACTGCTCCACCCCGCGCCAAGTAAAGCATCATAAGCCTTTGCGCGCTCCGTGTCAATAGCGCGGGCCGCCCGGCGCCAGGCGCGCCGGGGGTACTTCCATCCCGAGAGGACGAAAAGCGCCTCCGCGCGACGCCCGACGGAGCCCGGATCTCCCGAAAGTCTCCCTCTTCAGGCTCTTGACAACCAGAATCTTAGTACGTATTATTGCAATGTGGAGTAAAGTGGACCAAAATGGACTGCCTCGAGAGGGGCGAGAAAGTCCATTTTTTTGCTGAGAGTTGAGAGATGTTTCGAGGCAGCGCGGACGCCAAAATCGACGAGAAGGGCCGGCTGAAGGTCCCCAGCAAATTCCGGTCCACGCTCCTGGAGCGGTTCGGGCCAAAGGTCTTCCTCACCGCGTACGGCTCACCCAGCGTGAAGATCTTCCCCCTCTCGGAGTGGATCCAGGTGGAGGAGGTCCTCCGCGGATCGGGCTGGGGCGACGACCCGCGCGTCGTGCAGTTCCTCCGAACCGTGGACCTCTACGGCGACGAGCAGGAACTGGACGGCCAGGGGCGGCTCCTCGTGCCGCCGCGCCTCCGCCAGCACGCCCGCATGGAAGGCGAGGTGGTCGTGCTCGGCCATCCCACGAACCAGCTCGAGGTCTGGAACGAAAAGACCCTGCTCGAGCTCCAGGCCCGGGAGCCGCTGACGGACGATACGATCCGGTTCATTTCGGGCATTCTGCGCGAGGCGCGGCATGGAAACGGACAGTCTCCACGTCCCGGTCATGCTCGCGGAGGTGATCCAGACCCTCCGCGCGAGTGAGGGAGGCCGGTTCGTGGACTGCACGCTGGGGATGGGCGGACACGCCCGGGGAATCCTCGACGCCTCCCCGGCCGCGACCGTGCTCGGGATTGACCGGGACGCGGAGGCCCTGGCCATCGCGCGAAGGAACCTGGCGGGCTACGGGGACCGGGTCCGTACGGTCCACTCGGATTTCAAGGACGTGAAGGCCTGGGCGGGCGCCTGCGGCGCCCCCGTCCGGGGAATCCTGGCGGACCTCGGCATGAGCACCTACCAGCTCCGGTCGGGCCGGGGCTTCAGCTTCCGCGACGAGGGCCCCCTGGACATGCGGATGGACCGCTCGGCGGGCGCCCCCGCGCTCGACCTGCTGGCCACCGCCGACGAGGCCGAGCTGACCCGCGTCTTCCGCGGCTACGGCGAGGAGCCATACGCCCGGCCCATCGCGCGGGCCATCGTGCGCCGACGGGCCGAGGCGCCCGTGGCGACGGGGCGCGACCTGGCGGCGCTCGTGGAGTCGGTGGTGCCCTTCCGGGGCCGGCGCGGCGCCGTCCACCCGTCCACCCGGGTCTTCCAGGCGCTCCGGATCCACGTGAACGCGGAACTCGATGGACTCGACGCGTTCGTGCGCGCGGCGGCGGACCTGCTCGAGCGGGGCGGGCGACTCGTGATGCTGGCCTACCACTCGCTCGAGGACCGTATCGTGAAGCAGACCCTGCGGGAACTCTCCCGCGGGTGCACCTGCCCGCCTCGGATGCCCGCGTGCGGCTGCGGAAAGTCCCCGGTGGTGCGGCTGCTTACCGGCCGCGCCGTGAAGGCCTCCGAGGCGGAGGTGGCCGCGAACCCCGCGGCCCGGAGCGCGAGGCTTCGCGCGGCGGTGAAGGCGTGACGGCGCCCCTCCCCATCGGCGGGAAGCCCATCCGCCAGCCGGACCGCCGCGGCCTGGCCGACGCCCTGCGGCTCATCGGGTTCACCGCGGCGGTGGCTGCTCCGCTCCTGGCCTACGTCGCCCTCTCGTCGGTGTACCAGCTCGCCGCCGAGTACCGGGTCTCGGCGCTGCTCGCAAGGAGGCAGCAACTGGAGCGGGAGCGGGACCGCCTTTCGCTGCAGAAGGCGTCCCTCCTCGCGCTGCCTACCGTGGCGGCGGTGGCCGGGGAAAAGCTGGGCCTCGTCCCCGAGGACGCCGGGGAGCCCAGTGTCGAGAGGCCGCTCGAGCCCCCGAAGCCCGCCGCGGCGGCGGGTGCGGCCGCCGGAGTCCCGGCTTCGGCGCCCCGGCCCGCGAAGGTGGCGCGTGCGCCGAGGGTGCGGCGCCAATGACGGGGCCCGCGAAGGCGCTGCGCCCACGGCTCCTGGCGATCCTGGGCCTCGCGGCGGCCGCCGTCGTGGCGGGGCGCCTCGTGTGGATCCAGGGATTCCGGCACGCCTACTACGAAGAGGCGGCCACGGAACAGGCCCAGGAGCGCATCACCGTGGATCTTCCCCGGGCCGCGCTGCTCGACCGGGACGGGGAGGTGCTCGCCGCCAGCGTGCGCTGCCCCTCGCTCTTCACCTTCAACCCGAGGAGGCTCTCCGATCCGGCGGGCCTCGCGCGCGCCGTGGCGGGGCTCTCCGGCCAGGAGCCGGGCGACGTCCTCGACAGGCTCCGCGGCCGAAAGGGTTTCACCTGGCTGGCGCGCAAGCTCCCCTACGACCGGTTCGACGAGGCCCGGGCGTTGTGCCAGCGCTACCCCGGCTGCGAGATGATGGAAGAGTGGGGGCGCGCCTACCCCGGCGGCTCCGTAGCGGCCAACCTGCTGGGCTGCATGGGAACCGACGGCGGCTTGGCGGGGCTCGAGGCGGACTGGGATCGGGCGCTACGGGGCGGGAGCCGCGAGTACGTGGTGATGCGCGACGCCGTCGCCACCACCCTCATCCCCCTCGACATCGTCCCCGACGTGGACCCGCGGCCGCCCGCCGTGCGGCTCACGGTGGACGGGGCCATCCAGTTCTACGCCGAGCAGGTGCTTGACCGGACCGTGGCGGAGGTAAGGGCGCGGGACGGCGTGGCCCTCGTCCTGGACCCGCGCACGGGGGACATCCTGGCGATGGCCGTGCGCCCGACCTTCGACCCGAACGCGCCGGCGCTCTCGCCCGTGGCCGACTGGCGGAACCACGCGGTCCTGGACGCCTACGAGCCCGGGAGCACCTTCAAGCTGGTCACCCTGGCGGCTGCGCTGGACTCCGGCCGCTTCCGGCCGTGGGACACGGTGGCCGTCGGCAACGGCACGCTCACGGTGGGCCCCAAGACCATCCACGACGACGAGCCGCCCCTCAAGGCGGTCTACAGCTTGGAGGAGGTGCTGGCCCACTCTTCCAACGTGGGCGCGGCCAAGCTCGGCATGGCCCTCGGACCCGAAGTGATGTACCACTACATGAGGCGCTTCGGGTTCGGCGAGCCGACGGCCCTGCGCCTGAAGGGCGAGCCGGGCGGCGTGCTCCGCCCGCCCGACCAGTGGTCCGCGCTCTCGCTCCCCTGCATCTCCTTCGGCCAGGAGCTTACGGCCACCCCCATCCAGCTGGCCCTCGCCTACGCCTCAGTGGCCGCGGGGGGGACCCGCGTGACTCCGCGCGTCCTGCCGGACGGGCCGGTGCCGCCGTCCGAGAGGCTCGTCGCCCCGAACACCGCCCGAGAGCTAGACGCCATGCTGCGGCGGGTCGTGGAGGAGGGAACCGGCAAGGCCGCCGCCATTCCCGGGGTGACCGTGGCGGGCAAGACCGGCACCGCCCAGAAGATCGGCCACCGCAGCGAGGACGGCCGGAAGCTCTTCATCGCCTACTTCGTCGGCTACGCGCCGGCGGAGGCCCCCCGCGTCGTGACGCTGGTCATGGTGAACGAGCCGGTGGGGAAGATCTACGGCGGGGCCGTGGCGGCCCCCGCCTGGGCCCGGATCACCGCCTTCGCGCTCAAGCGCCTGGCCGCCCGGGCGGCCGCCGCGCCCCCCGCCGACCTGGCGCGGGTCGAGGTCCTCAAGTGAGCCGCCCGCCCCTCGCCCTCGCCGACCTGCTGGCCCAGGTGCCCCACTCCTCGGTGGAGGGGCGCGCGGGGGGAGCGGTCACGGGCGCCGCCTGCGATTCCCGCCGGGTGAAGCCCGGCGACCTCTTCGGCGCCCTCAGGGGGCTAAAGGAGGACGGCCGCCGGTTCGCCCGGGAGGCCGTGGAACGGGGTGCGGTGGCGGTGCTCTCCCACGCCGGTCCACCGGCCTCCTGGTCCACCTCCGTGCCGTGGATCGTAAGCCTCCGCGACCGGGAGGCCTTCTCCGCGGTCTGTGCCGCGGTCTACGGGACGCGCGGCCTGCCCGTGGCCGTGGCCGGCGCCACGGGGACCAACGGAAAGACCACGGTGGTCTATCTCCTGCGGAACATCTTCCGAGCCGCGGGCGGGTCGGGCATGCTCGGGACGATCGAGTACGACGACGGGGCGGGCCTCCGCCCGGCCACCCGTACGACCCCCGAGGCCGACGAGGTCCACAGGTGGCTGCGCGCGCTGGGCGACGCCTCCGTGCCCTACGGAGCCATGGAGGTCTCCTCCCACTCGCTGGTGCTCCAGCGGGTGCGCCACGTGCGATTCAAGGCTGCGGCCTTCACCAACCTCACCCGCGACCACCTCGACTTCCATCAGACCATGGAGGCCTACTACCAGGCCAAGCGCGGGTTCTTCGACCTCCTTGCGGAGGACGGCACCGCGGTGATCAACATTGACGACCCCTACGGGATGCGGCTGACCCAGGAGCTCGAAGGGAAGAGAATGCTGAGGGTCGGCGGGGACCGCCCGGCGCAGGTCTTCCCGCGGGAGGTCGCACTGGACCTCGCGGGGGTTCGCGCCCGGGTGGTCACCCCCTGGGGCGAGGTGGCGGTGCGCTCCTCGCTCGCGGGGCGCTTCAACTTCCAGAACCTTCTCGTCGCCGTGGGTGCGGCCCTGGCGGCCGGGGCTCCCAGGGAGGCCGTGGAGGAGGGGATCGCGACTCTCTCCGGTGTGCCCGGGCGGCTCGAGCGCGTGGACGCTGGCCAACCCTTCGCCGTTTTCGTGGACTACGCCCACACGGACGACGCGCTGAAGAACCTCCTCGCCACCCTGCGGGGCCTGGGCGGGCGGCGACTCATCACCGTTTTCGGCTGCGGGGGCGACCGGGACCGCACCAAGCGCCCCCTCATGGGCGCCGTGGCCGCGCGGCAGAGCGACGTGGTGGTGCTCACCTCGGACAATCCCAGGACCGAGTCCCCGGAAGCCATCGCCGACGACGTGGAGAAGGGGATCCGCCCCGAGCTGAGCCCCGAGAAGAAATACCTGCGCGTGCTCGACCGCCTCTCGGCCATCCGCGCGGCCTTCGGCGAGGCGTGCGGCGGCGACGTCGTGGTCCTCGCCGGCAAGGGCCACGAGCGGGTGCAGGTTCGCGGCGCCTCCGAGGTGCCGTTTCATGATCCGACGGTGGCGCGCGAACTCCTGGAGGGCATGGGATGGCGCTGAGATCCTTCCGGCTCTCCGCCGCCGCCGCCCTCGTCGCCGGGACCACCGCGGCCCCTGCGGGAGCCTCCTTTGCGGGGGTCGCGCTGGATTCCCGCGCGGTGCGCCCCGGGAACCTCTTCGTGGCGCTGAAGGGCGAGCGCGCGGACGGTCACGATTACGTCGCGGAGGCCGCGGCGCGGGGCGCGGCCGCCCTCCTGATGGAACGCCCGCTAGCGGGAGAGGCGCCGGCCCCCGTCCTCCGCGTGGCTTCCACCGAGCTCGCCCTGCGGGCCCTGGGGTGTGCTGCAAGGGGAGCCTTCGGCGGCACGGTCGTCGGCGTGGTCGGCTCCTGCGGCAAGACCTCCACCAAGGATTTTACCGCCGCCGTCCTGGCGCGGGGGGGCGCCACGAGCGCCACCGCGGGGAACCGCAACAACCTCCTGGGGGTCCCCGAGACCCTCTTGAACGCCGACGCCGACGCGCGCTTCTGGGCGATCGAGCTGGGGATCAGCCGGCCCGGCGAAATGGAGGAGCTGGCCCCGGTGGCGCTTCCCGACGGGGTGGTCTTCACGAACATCCAGCCGGTCCACACGGAGTTCTTTCCCTCCCTCGACGCCATCCGGGACGAGAAGGCGAAGGTCCTGCGCTGGACCCGCCCGGACGGGTTCGCCGCGGTGAACGCGGACGACCCGCTCCTCACCGCCGTTCCGGTCCCCGCGGGGATGCGCCGCCTGACCTACGGCCGCGCGGCGGAGGCCGACCTGCGGATCGAGACGGGAGCGCGAGTGTCGGAGGCGGGGGTCCCCTTCGCCCTCCATTGGGCCGGGGCGCGGGTCCGGGGTTTCCTGCCCCTCCCCGGGGACCATCAGGCGATGAACTTCGCCGCCGCCTGCGCGGCCGGGCTCGCGTGCGGCCTGAGCCTCGACGAGGTCGCGGCTGCGGGGCCGTCCCTCAAGCCGGCCCGCCACCGGGGGGAGCTGGTGGCGCTGAAGGACGGCATCCTCGTGCTGGACGACTCCTACAACGCGAACCCAGCGGCGGTGGCTGCGGTGCTGAAGTCCGCCTCCCGCTGGGGCCGCCGCGTGGTGGCGGTTCTGGGCGAGATGCGCGAGCTGGGGCCCGAGGCGGCGACTCACCACGCCCGCGCCGGCCGGGAGGCCGCCAAGGTGGCCGCGGCGCTCGCGGTGGTGGGTGGCGAACCGGCGCGCCCCATGGCCGAAGCCTTCGGGGAATCCGGACGGCCGGTCTTCTACGCGGCGGAGTGGCAAGAAGCCCGGGGCTGGATCGAGTCCCACCTCGCGCCGGGGGACCTCCTGCTGGTGAAGGGGAGCCGGGCGGTGGGCCTCGACGGGCTGGTGGACGCCCTCGCGGCGAGAGGGGGAAGCTGATGCTCTACCACCTGCTCTACCCCCTCCAGGCCTGGTTCGGCCCCCTGCGGCTCTTCCGCTACATCACCTTCCGTGGGGCGCTGGCCATCGGCATCGCCCTGGCGCTCTCGCTCTGGCTCGGGCCGGCCTTCATCCGCATGCTCCGGGCCTGGAACGTGAAACAGTACATCCGCCGGGAGGGTCCCGAGGCCCACCAGATCAAAGCGGGGACGCCCACCATGGGCGGGCTTCTGATCCTCTTGGCCGTGACGGCGGCGACCGTGCTCTGCATTCGCTGGGACACGCCATTCTTCTGGGCGCTGCTCTTGACGACCCTCTCCTTCGGCGCCGTCGGGTTCGCCGACGACTACCTGAAGATGCGGCGCCGACAGAACGAGGGACTCACCTCGCGCCAGAAGTTCCTCCTCCAGGTGACGGCGGCGACCGCGGTTTGCTCGTACCTCTACCTGGAGGCCCGGGCGGGGCGGTTCGACACCTCGCTAACAGTCCCTTTCCTCAAGAACGTCCACCCCGAGCTCGGCCTCCTCTTCATTCCCTTCGGCGTGCTGGTCGTCGTGGGCTCCTCGAACGCGGTGAACCTGACCGACGGCCTGGACGGCCTGGCCATCGGCAGCACGCTCATCGCGGCGAGCACCTACGCGATCCTTACCTACGCCGCGGGCAACGCCATCATCGCCGGCTATCTCGACATCCCCAACGTCAAGGGCACCGGCGAACTGGCGATCTTCGCCTCGGCCCTCGTGGGGGCCAGCCTGGGCTTCCTCTGGTTCAACGCCCATCCGGCGCAGGTCTTCATGGGGGACGTGGGCTCGCTGTCGCTGGGGGCGGCCATCGGCACCCTCGCGCTCATGATCAAGCAGGAGCTGCTGCTGGTGGTGGTCGGCGGACTCTTCGTCCTGGAAGCCTTCTCGGTAATGCTCCAGGTGGCCTCCTACAAGTCGCGCAGGAAGCGCGTCTTCCGGTGCGCTCCGCTGCACCACCACTTCGAGCTGGGCGGCTGGGCGGAGACGCAGGTGGTGGTTCGGTTCTGGATCCTGGCGATCCTCTTCTCGCTGATGGGGCTCGCCACCCTGAAGATCCGGTAGGGAGACATGGAGACGGCGAAACGGCGAGACGGTGAAACGGCGATCACCCAAGCGGGGCCTCCTTCTCGTCCCCCCGCCCCGCCGTCCTCTCGCCCCCTCGGCCAGGTCGCACGGGATGCCTCGGCACAGAGGGATGCGGTCCGGCGGATGGGCCACCGATGAAAGTGCTGGTCTCGGGAATGGGGAAGTCGGGGTTTGGGGCGGCGCGGCTGGCACTGGCGCAGGGCCACCGTGTGGCGGCCTGCGACGTCCTCCCCCGCGAGGCGCTCTCCTGCGACATCGCGTCCCTGGAGGCCCTGGGGCTCGTCTTCTCCGGCGGGACCGAGTCGCCGGCGCTGCTCGAGGGGGTGGACGTGGTCGTGCTCTCGCCGGGGGTCCCCCGCGCCTCGGTGCTCGTTCGGGAGGCCCTGCGGCGCGGCGTGCCCGTCGTCGGAGAGGTGGAGTGGGCCTTCCGCCACGCCCGGGGCCGCGTCGTGGCCGTGACCGGGTCCAACGGGAAGAGCACCACCACCACGCTGCTCGGGGAACTTTTGGCGGCGCACTACCCCGACGTCCGCACGGGGGGCAACCTGGGCACGGCTTTCTGCGACCTGCTGAAGGACTGCACGCCCGAGACGCGGTTCGTCCTCGAGCTTTCCTCCTTCCAACTCGAGAGCGTGGAGACCTTCCGCGCCGACGTGGCCGTCCTGCTCAACATCACCCCGGACCACCAGGACCGTTACCTGCGCTACGAGGACTACCAGGAGGCGAAGGGGCGGGTCTTTCGCAACCAGCGCCCGGACGACTGGGCCCTCTTCAAGGGGGACGACCCCCTTGGCACAGCCCGGGCCTCTGGCGCCGCGTCGCGCCGCCTGCCCTTCCTCGCGGCGGGCGAGCCCCCGGGGGACGGCGTCTTCGTCCGCGGCGGCGGAGCGTGGCTGCGCCGGGGGGGCGAACCGGAGCGGCTCTTCGGGCTCGAGGAGCTGCCGCTCCCCGGCGTCCACAACCTCGAAAACGCCCTGGCCGCCTGTGCCGCCGCCCGGTGCGCCGGGGTGCCCGTCTCCACGCTCGCGCCGGTTCTCCGGGGTTTCCGGGGGCTTCCGCACCGGCTGGAAAAGGTGGCGGTGGTGAACGGCGCCGCCGTCTACAACGACTCCAAGGCCACCAACGCCGACGCGGCCCTCAAGGCGCTCTCGGCCTTCGAGACCGGCGTGGTGCTGCTTTTGGGCGGCAAGGACAAGGGGGCGGATTGGGCGAGCCTCGCGCCCGAGGTGGCGCGGCGGTGCAAGGCGGTGGTGGCCTTCGGGAAGGCGCGGGGCGCGGTTGTGGCGGCCCTCTCCGGCGCCGCGCCCCTGTACAGCTTCGCCTCGCTGCGGGAAGCCACCCCCGCGGCGCTCGCCCTGGCGGGCCCCGGGGACGTGGTGCTGCTCTCCCCGGCCTGCGCCTCCTTCGACGAGTTCAAGAACTTCGAGGACCGCGGGGAGCGCTTCCGCGGCTGGGTCCTGGGGAGGGCGGGCTGATGCCGCGCGAGCTGCGCTTCGACCGCGCACAGCTGGCCACGGCCCTCGCCATGGTGGCCCTCGGGCTCATCCTCATCTATTCGAGCTCGGGGGTGCTGGCGCTCACGCGGAAGGGGACTCCGAACTACTTCGTGGTCCGCCAGGCCGTCTGGGTGGGCCTCGGCCTCCTCGTCCTGCTCGCGGCGCTCAAGGTGCCCTACACGGTCTGGAAGCGGCGGCGGGTGGTGCTCGCTCTGGTGGCCGCGGAGATCCTCCTCCTGGCGCTCGCCTTCGCCATGCCCGCCATCAACGGCTCCCACCGGTGGATCCGTCTCGGCCCCCTCACGGTCCAGCCGTCGGAGTCGGCCAAGCTCGTGCTCATCCTGCTCGCCGCCTACCTGCTCGACAAGCGCGAGCAGGAGAAGCGCACCTGGGTCCAGCTGGGGCTCCCCCTGGGAATCCTCGCAGGGCTCATGGCGCTGCTCATTCTCCTCCAGCCCGACCTCGGCACGGTGGTCATGCTGGGGGTCATCCTGCTCTGCATGCTCTTCTGTGCCGGGTTTCCGCTCCGGTGGATCGCCGTCGCGGCGGTGGTCGGGGCGCTGCTGGTCTCGGCCCTCATGGTGACGAGCTCGTACCGCCGCGCGCGCCTGATGACCTTCATGGACCCCGAACACGACCCCAAGGGGGCGGGGTTCCAGGCGCGCCAGTCGCTCATCGCCGTGGGGAGCGGCGGTCTTCCGGGCAAGTGGTTCGCGGGCGGGAGCCAGAAGCTCATGTTCCTGCCCGAGCCGCACACGGACTTCCTCTACGCGATGATCGGCGAGGAGCTGGGGATGGCCGGGACCTTCGGCGTCCTGGGGCTCTTCCTCACCTTCGGCGCCCTGGGGCTGCGCACCGTGCGGGGCGCCCCCGAGCCCTTCGCGGCCCACGTGGCGGTGGGGCTCGTAGCGTGGATTTTCTTCCAGGGGCTCATCCACATCATGGTGACCCTCACCCTGCTTCCCACCAAGGGGCTGCCGTTGCCGCTCATGAGCTACGGCGGCTCCTCCATGGTAGTGGCGCTGGCGGGAGTGGGGATGCTGCTCAACGTGAGCCAGTACCGGTCATGAGCGGCGGGAGGCGGACGGTGGTCGTGGCGGGCGGCGGGACGGGCGGTCACTTCTTCCCGGGGTTGGCGGTGGCCCAGGCGGTGGTGCGCCGTGCCCCGGAGACCGAGGTCCTTTTCGTGGGCGGCCGCCGCGGTATCGAGGCCTCCCTGGCGCCCCGCTACGGCTTTCCGCTTCTGGCCCTGCCGCTCTCGGGCTTCGCGGGGGTCGGCGCCGGCGCGCGGCTGGCGGCGCTCGCGGCCCTGCCCCTCTCGGTCCTGCGGTGCGTCGGGCTCTGCGTCCGCAGGCGGCCCGCCGCCGTCATGGGGCTGGGCGGCTACGCCTCCTTCCCCATGGGCGCCGCGGCGGTGCTCACGGGAACGCCGCTGCTGCTTCTGGAGCCGAACGTGGAGCCGGGACTTGCCAACCGGGTGCTCGGCTGTTGGGCCTCCCTCGTGGCCACGGCCTTCCCCCAGACCGCCCGGCGCTTCGCGGGCCGCGCCCTCGTGCTGGGGAACCCCGTGCGGGCGGAACTGGCGGCGGTGGGGGCCGAGCGCCCTCCCGAGCGCCCCCTCCGGCTCCTGGTCTTCGGCGGAAGCCGGGGAGCGCGCGCCCTCAACGACGCCCTCCTGGCGGCCCTCCCCGCGCTGGCGCGTTTCGAGGGCGGGCTCGAGGTGCTCCACCAGACGGGGGAGGAGGACCTGGCCAGGGTCCGCGCCGCCTATGCCGCCTCGAAAGTCCCCGCGCGGGTGGAGCCGTTCCTCCACGACATGGCGGAGGCCTACGGCTGGTGCCACGCGGCGGTCTGCCGGGCGGGGGCCACCACGCTCGCCGAGCTCGCGGCGGCGGGGAGACCCGCGCTGCTCGTCCCCTTCCCACACGCGGCGGGCGACCACCAGACCCGGAACGCGCGGGGGCTGTGCGACCTCGGCGGCGCCCGATGGGAGCGGCAGTCCGCCCTCGACGCGGGCGCGCTGGTGCGCCACCTCCGGGTTCTCGCCGACCCGGCGGAGCGGGCCCGCATGGCCGCGGCGCTGAGGCGGGTGTCGCGGCCCTCGGCCGCCGACGACGTCGCCGGACTCCTTCTGGCGGCGGGGGAGGCGGCATGAAGCTCTCCCGGATGAACAAGGTCCATTTCGTGGGAATCGGCGGCATCGGGATGAGCGGCATCGCCGAGGTGCTGCTCACCATGGGGTTCACCGTGAGCGGCTCCGACGTGAAGGAAAGCCCCGTGACGGAGGCGCTCCAGGCCCACGGCGCCCGGGTCGCCCTGGGCCACGCGGCGCAGAACGTCCACGGGGTGGACGTGGTCGTCTACTCCTCGGCCGTAACCCCCCGGAACCCCGAGGTGGCCGAGGCCCGCCGGCTGGGCACCCCCGTCATCCCCCGGGCCGAGATGCTCGCCGAGCTCATGCGGATGAAGTCGGCGGTGGCGGTGGCCGGCTCCCACGGAAAGACCACCGTCACCGCCATGGTGGCCCACTGCGCCCACCACGCGGGGCTCGACCCCACGGTCGTCATCGGGGGGCGTCTCTCGACCCTCGGCGCCTCCGCGCGGCTGGGCAAGGGCGACCTCGTGGTGGCCGAGGCCGACGAATCGGACCGGAGCTTCCTCCTGCTCTTCCCCACCCTCGCGGTCATCACCAACATTGACTGGGAGCACGTGGACTGCTACCCGAACCTGAAGGAGATCCAGGAGGCCTTCCTCGACTTCGCCAACCGGGTTCCGTTCTACGGCGCCACGGTGGCCTGCATGGACGACCCCAACCTCCAGCCCCTCCTGCCGCGGTTCCGCCGCCGGGTGGTCACCTACGGCGTCGCGGCCTCGGCGGACTACCGCGCCGTGCCCGTCTCCTCGGGCCCCGCCGGCGAGGTCTTCGGCGTCCGGGTGCGGGGCGAGGAGCGCGGCGAAGTGCGGCTGTCCCAGGTAGGTCGCCACATGCTGCTCAACGCCACCGCCGCCGTGGCGGTGGGCGAGGAGCTCGGAATTCCCTTCGCCGCGCTCGCCGGGAGCCTCGCCTGCTTCCCCGGCGCCGACCGCCGGTTCCAGGCCCGGGGCGAGGCGGCGGGGGTGCGCGTGGTGGACGACTACGGCCACCACCCGACGGAGATCCGCGCCACGCTGGACACCGCCCGGAAGGTCGTCGGCGCAGGACGGGTGGTCGTGCTCTTCCAACCCCATCGGTACACCCGGCTGGCGGCCCTCCTGGACGACTTCGCCCGCGCCTTCCACGGCGCGGACCTCGTGGTGGTGACGGAAATCTACGCGGCCAGCGAGGCGCCCATCCCCGGCGTCACCGGGGAGGCCCTGGCGCGGCAGGCGGCGGCGCTGGGCCACCGGGGCGTCCACTTCTGCCCCGACGTGGCGGACCTGCCCGCCTTTGCCGCGCCCCTCCTGCGGGAGGGCGACCTGGTGATTACCCAGGGGGCGGGGAACATCACGGGCGTGGGCGACCGGCTGCTGGCACTGCTGCGGGAGGGACGCCGTGGTTGAGGTGCGCGGGCTCTGCCAACGGCTCGGCGTGGCGCTCTCCGAGGGCGAACCCCTCGCGCCCCTCACGAGCCTGCGCATCGGCGGCGAGGCGCTCTTCTGCGCGCGCCCGCCGGCTTGGGGCGTCGTGCCCGCGCTCCTGGAGGGGCTCTGGTCATTCGGCGTCGCCTTCCGCGTCCTGGGGGCGGGCAGCAACCTCCTGGTCGAGGAGGGCCCTCTGGGGTTCGGCGTCGTCCAGCTGCGGCGCTGCGGCGGGGCGGCCCGCTGGGAGGGGGCAACGGTGGAGGCGGACGCGGACGTCCCCCTCCCGGCGCTGGCGGCGGAGGCCGTTCGCCGCGGCTTGGCGGGCCTCGAGTCCCTGGCCGGAGTGCCCGGGACCGTGGGCGGCGCGGTGATCATGAACGCGGGGGCCTATGGCGGGGAGATGGCCGGCGTGATGACCGACGTAGCGCTCATCGAGCGCGGCGGGGGGGTGGTGTGGCGCCCGGTCTCGTCGCTTCGCTTCGGCTACCGGACGAGCGACGTGGCGGCGCGGGGTGTGGTGGCGGGGTGCCGGATGCGGCTCTCGCCGGGCGACCGGGCGGCGCTCGCGGAGCGCTTCGAAGCCCACCGGGCGAAGCGGCTCGCCACCCAGCCCTGGAACGAGCCCACCGCCGGATCGGTCTTCAAGAACCCCGCCGGGGACTTCGCGGGCCGGATCCTCGAGACCCTCGGCTTCAAGGGGCGGCGGCGGGGCGGGGCGGGCTTCTCCCAGAAGCACGCCAACTTCCTGGTGAACCACGGCGGGGCGACCTTCGCCGACGCTTGGGGGCTCTGCGAGGAGGCGCGGGCGGCCGCGGCCGCGGCGGGGACGACGCTGGAGTACGAGATGGAGGTGTGGCGCCGTGCGGCCTAGCGGACCCTACCTGAGGCCGGAGGAGGCCTTCCGGGTACGCGGCCCGCTGGCGGGCCCGCGGACGACGCGTCGGCGCCGGCGCTGGC
>JAKAIJ010000245.1 GCA_021814355.1 Acidobacteriota bacterium | reverse complement strand
TTCCGATCTGAGCGCGCCCACAAGAAGGGGCTCGAGCTCGCCTTCCACGTGTCGCACCGCGTGCCCGCGACCCTGGTGGGGGACGTGGGAAGGCTCCGGCAGGTGATCGTCAACCTCGTGGGAAACGCCATCAAGTTCACCGAGCGGGGCGAGGTCGTGGTGCGCGTCGAGGAGGTCGCCCGGGACGGGCGCGACATCGTCCTGCGGTTCAGCGTCAGCGACACGGGGATCGGGATCCCCGCCGACAAGCACCAGATCGTCTTCGAGTCGTTCCGGCAGGTGGACGGCTCCATCACCCGCAACTACGGCGGCTCCGGCCTGGGGCTCACGATCTCGCAGGAGCTCGTCGCGATGATGGACGGCAAGATCTGGGTCGAGAGCGAGGTCGGGCGCGGCAGCACGTTCGCCTTCACCGCCCGCTTCCAGATGGTCCAGGACGAGCCCGCGCCGGCTCCGGCGGCCATGCCCGACCTGGCCGAGATGGAAGTGCTGGTCGTGGACGACAACGAGACGAACCGGACGATCCTGCGCGAGATCCTCGCGAGCTGGGGCATGCGGCCCGTGAGCGCCGACGGCGGCGTGGCCGCGCTGGCCGAATGCGAGCGGGCCGCGAAGGAGGGTCACCCCTTCCAGCTGGCCCTCCTGGACGCCATGATGCCCGGGATGGACGGCTTCGCCCTCGCGCGCAAGATCAAGGGAAACCCGGCGCTGTCGGGCGCGGCCGTCGTGATGCTCTCCTCGATGGGGCTGGGGGGCGAAAGCCTGAAGTACCGGGAGGCCGGAATCGTCGCGTACCTCAACAAGCCCGTCAAGCAGTCCGAGCTGCTGAACGTCATTCTCTCGGTGCTCGCGGACAAGGGACCCTCGCCCGCCGCCTCCCAGGCCCCGAAGGAGGCGGAGCGCCCGGCGCCCCCTTCCGCGCCGCGCCGCCGTGTTCTTCTCGCCGAGGACAACGCGGTCAACCAGCGCCTCATTACGATTATGCTCGAAAAGCAGGGCCATTCGGTCGTTATGGCCGCCAACGGCGCCGAGGCCCTCCAAAAACTCGGAGAGGCGCCCTTCGACATCGTCCTCATGGACGTTCAGATGCCGCGGATGGACGGTCTCCAGGCCACCGCCGCCATCCGCGAGGAGGAGAAGGCGACCGGCAGGCACATCCCGATCGTCGCCCTCACGGCGAACGCCATGAAAGGGGACAAGGACCGCTGCCTGAGGGCCGGCATGGACGCCTACATCGCCAAGCCCGTCAAGGCGCAGGAGGTGGCCCGGGCGATCGAGGAGCTCTGCCCGCGCGGCAGCGCCCCCGAGGAGGCCGCCGCGCACCCCCCGGAGGAGCCCCTCTTCGACCGGGGAGCCACGCTGGCCCTCGTGGGGGACGATCCGGCGCTGGCCCGCGAGATCGCCGCCCTCTTCCTCGAGAGTTCCCCCGCCCTCCTCGAGGAGCTGCGGCAGGCGATCGAAGGCGGCGACGCCCACACGGCCGAGAGGACCGCCCACGCCCTCAAGGGGTCCGCCTCGAACTTCTTCGCGAAGCGCACGGTGGAGGCCGCGCTCGCCCTGGAGCAGCTCGCCGCTGGGGGGGGCCTCGCCGGCGCGGACGACGGCTTCCGGAAGCTCTCCGCGGAGATCGCCTCGCTCCATAGCGCGCTGAAGGCCTTTCTCGACGAGGAGCCGCCGTGAAGATCCTGATCGCGGACGACGACGCGGTGGCGCGCCGCCTCCTGGAGGCCCTCCTCAAGAAGTGGGGGTACGACGTGCTCGTCGCGGGCGACGGAGCGGAGGCGCTCGCCGTCCTGCAGCGGCCGGAGCCGCCGCCGCTTGCCATCCTGGACTGGATGATGCCGGCGGTGGACGGCGTCGAGGTGTGCCGACGCGTGCGGGAGCGGACCGGAGAGCCCTACATTTACGTGTTTCTCCTCACGGCGAAGGACGGAAAGGCCGCCATGGTCCACGGGCTGGAGGCGGGGGCCGACGACTACCTGACCAAGCCCTTCGACCAGGCCGAGCTCCAGGTGCGCCTCCGCGCCGCCACGCGGGTTCTCGACCTCCAGGCCGCCCTCATCGCCGCCCGGGAGAGGCTGCGCGACCAGGCCACGCACGACGGCCTCACCGGCCTCTGGAACCGGCCCGCCATCCTCGAGGAGCTGGAGCGCGAGCTGGCCCGCGACCGCCGCCAGGGGACGGCGACGACGGTCGTCATGGCGGATCTCGACCACTTCAAGCGGATCAACGACACCTACGGCCACCTGGCCGGCGACGAGGTGCTCCGCGAGATCGCCAGCCGGATGCGGGCCTCCGTCCGAAAGTACGACTCCGTCGGGCGCTACGGCGGGGAGGAGTTCCTGATCGTCGCGCCGGGGTGCGACACCGAGTGCGCCCGGGGCCTCACCGAGGGCATCCGCGGCCAGATCGCGGACGCGCCCGTCACGTTCGGGGGGTGCCTTCTTCCCGTCACGATCAGCATGGGCGCCGCCACCCTGCACGGAGGGCTCTCGGGCGCCGCCGCCCTCATCCAGACCGCGGACGAGGCCCTCTACGGCGCAAAGAGGAACGGCCGCAACCGCACGGAGTTCGCGGTCGCCCGCGCCGAGGCCGCACAGCCCTCGCTCGGCGGCTCGCGAAGTTGAAGCGGTGCCGGCGAATTTCTCGAGGGCGCCCGGCGGGCGCCCGCGTCGGTGCCTCCGCGCTTTCCGCGCCGGGTTGCGAAGAAGGCCCATTTCCCTTAAAATAAAGGCTTTGTTGCGGAGGCCTGCCTCATGAACCTGCTCAAATTCATGCGCGAGACGCCCATCCTCAAGTACGCCCTCTGGCTCGTCATCCTCTCCTTCATCCTGGCGATCTTTGTCCTCTGGGGAGGGGCGGGCGAGGCGGAGCGCCACCGCAACCCCTTCGGGACCGACTACGCCGTGAAGGTGGGGGGCGCCGCCCTTCCCCCCGGCTACCTCCGGCTCAGCTACCAGCTCTACGAAGAGCGGATGAGAAGCCTCTTCGGCGACCAGTTCCGGCAGAGCTACCTCAAGGGATCGGTGAAGAACCTCGCCGCCGAGATGGTGGACACCCTCATCCTGGAGGAGCTGGCCGCCGAGCAGGGGCTCAGCGTCTCGGACCAGGAGCTAGCGACGGCCATCGCCAGGACCTTCCGCTTCACGGACCCGAAGAACGACTACCCGGTCATGCTCAGCCGCCGGGGCGTCTCGGCGCAGGAGTTCGAGCGCTACTTCCGCTCCCAGCTCCTCGTGCGCAAGTTCTACGACGTCCTGCTCGACGCCCAGTACCTCTCCGACGAGGACCTCCAGCGGCTCTACCGCGAGCAGAACGACCGCTACAAGGCCACCGTGGCATTCGCCCGCACCTCGGACTTCCGGGCCAAGCTGCCCCCCCTCGGCGAGCCCGAGCTGAGGGCCGCCTACGAGCGGGACAAGTCCGCGTTCACCGTGGACGAGAAGCGGACGATCAAGTACGTGAACGCCAGCCCCATGGACATCCGCGCCGCCCTCCCCGTCACCGAGGCGGAGGTGAAGGCCTACTACGACAGCCACAAGGAGCAGTTCGGCGGCCGGCCCTTCGACCAGGTGAAACCGCAGGTCAAACAGACCCTGCTCTTCGTGGACCCGGCCGTCAAGGAGCGTGCCGACAAGGTCTTTCAGGAGACCTCCGCGGCCCTCAAGGCGGCGAAGGACGAAGCCGCCGTCGCCGCCGCCGCCGCCAAGGCCGGCCTGAAGGTGGAGACCACCCCCAAGCCCTTCACGGAGAAGGAGTCGGCGGGGGCCCTCGGCCTGGACCCCGCGCTCAACAAGGCGGTCTTCGCCGCCGAGAAGTCCAAGTGGGCCGACCCGGTGGAGTTCCGCGGGGGAGTCATCC
>JAKAIJ010000244.1 GCA_021814355.1 Acidobacteriota bacterium | reverse complement strand
CAGAAAGACCCCCCCCAGGACGAGGAAGCCCGCGAGACGGTTCCGGGCCAGGAACGCCGCCGCGTGGTACGGGTTGAGCGCCCCCAGAACCGCCGCGTCGCGGGCGATCGCCGCGGCTCCGAGCGTCCCTAGGACCACGAACCACATCAGCATCACCGGCCCGAAAATCGCCCCCACCCCCGCGGTGCCGCGGTACTGCAGGAGGAAGAGGAGGAAGAGGAGGGCGATGGTGAGGGGAACGACCCACGGGGCGAGGCCGGGGGCCGCCACCTCCAGTCCTTCCACCGCGGAGAGGACCGAGATGGCCGGGGTGATGACGCCGTCGCCGTAGAGGAGGGCCGCCCCGAACAGACCCAGGGCCACGAGGAAGAGGCGCCCGCGTCGCCGATCCTCCCGGTTCTCCCGGTGGTCGCGGCGCACGAGGGCCAGAAGGCTCAGAATGCCTCCCTCGCCGCGGTTGTCGGCCCGCATGATGAAGACGATGTACTTGAGCGAGATAACGAAGACCAGCGCCCAGATCACGAGCGAGAGGATTCCCAGCACGTTCTCCCGAGTGGTCTCCACGGTGTAGTCGGCGCCGAAGCAGACCCTCAGGGCGTAGAGGGGGCTGGTGCCCAGATCGCCGTAGACGACCCCGAGGGCGGCCAGCGACAGCGACAGATGGCGCGCGCGGCTCTGGGGTTTGGCTAGAGTGACGGTTTCGCCCATTCCGGAGCAGCCGCCCGTGAGGCCCGGCCCCTCTTTCCCCCTGGCGGAGGGAGGATGGCATACAAGGGGCGCCGGCGCAACGGTGCCGCCTCGGCGGGGGTGTGTAGTATGCTAGCCGTGGCGGACCCGCAGGGGCGCCGGCGCGCCGGGGGAGAGGGGAGAGGCGTTGAAGGTCCTGTTCGTGGGCGACATCGTGGGGCGGCCGGGCCGCCTCGCTCTCAAGAGTCTCCTGCCGGAGCTGCGCGAGCGGTTCCGCCCCGATGCCGTGGTCGCCAACGCCGAGAACGCCGCCGGCGGGTTCGGGCTCACGGGCAAGGTGATGGGTGAGCTCTTCGGCCTGGGGGTGGACGTGCTCACCTCGGGCAACCACATCTGGGACAAGAGGGAGGCGCTCCCCTTGCTCGAATCGGAGCCCCGTCTTTTGCGCCCCCTCAACTACGCCCCGGAGTGCCCCGGCCGCGGGGCGCATCGGCTCGCGCTCCCGGAGGGCCGCGTCCTGTGGGTCGTAAACGTCCAGGGAAAGATCCTCATGCCCCCCATCGCCTGCCCCTTCCGGGCGATGGACGCCTTCCTGGCCGGGCTGCCGCCCGAGGAGCGCCACGTCCTGGTGGACGTCCACGCCGAGGCCACGAGCGAGAAGCGGGCGCTGGGCTACTACCTCGACGGACGGGTCAGCGTGGTGGTGGGCACCCACACGCACGTTCCCACCAACGACGCCGAGATCCTGCCCAAGGGAACGGGCTACCTGACGGACGCCGGGATGTCGGGTCCCTACGACTCGGTCATCGGCATGGAGGTGGAAGACTCCACCCGGCGCATGCTCCAGGGGATGCCGGTCCTTCTGAACGTGGCCCGGGGAAAGGCCAAGCTCGGCCTCCTCGTGGCCGAGCTGGACGAGGAGACCGGACACTGCATCTCCCTGCAAAATCTGGTGATTCCAGCCCAGTAGCCGCCGCCCTCTCGGGGCCCGCCGCGGCCGCGGTCCCTCTTCTTGCCCAAAGAGCCCGCCGGTGCTACATTGGCCCGAGGGAGTAGGCCATGGCTGAAAAGGTGGTATTCGAGTCGGCGCGCAAGGCCGACGCGGACATGCGGCAGGCCCGCAACCCCGCCGAGGACAAGAGCGTCATCGAGGAGGTGGACAAGGTCATCGCCGCGGCCGCGGACACCGGCGCCACGGAGGTCCACCTCGAGCCCGTCCAGGACGGCTACACCATCCGGGTGCGGGAGGCGGGCGGTGCGCTGCGGAAGGTGAACGAGATCCCCGAGCGGCTCAAGCTCAACGTCGCCAACCGGATCAAGGTCCTGGCCGGACTGGACATCACCAAGAGTCGGATCCCGCAGAGCGGCTACTTCAAGATGGTGGTGGGTGAGAAGAAGCTAGAGCTCAACGTCTTCAGCCAGCCCATGCTCTACGGCGAATTGATCATCATCAAGCTCTCCTACAAGGTGAGCGCCACCCTCCGCCTCGCCCAGCTAGGGATGCACCCGAACGTCCTGGCGGCCTACCAGAAGGCGCTGGCCCGCGGCTCCGGCCTCATCCTCGTCACGGGACCCCCGGGCTCGGGCAAGCGGAGCTCCATCTACGCCTCCATCCTCGAGATCCTGAAGCCCGACCAGCTCGCCCTCGGCTTCGACCCGGTGGTGAAGTACGAGGTCCCGGGCATGGTCCAGGGGAAGCCCGAGGAGAAGAGCGAGTACACCTTCGCCGAGGCGGTGGTGGGGCTCATGCGCCAGGAGCCGGACGTGGCCTACATCGGCGAGATCAGCAACGACGCTGAGGCGCGCGCCACCATCCAGGGTGCCTTCGCCAAGCGCGTCGTGTTCGCCCGCATGACCGCCAACGATTCGGTCTCCGCCATCCAGAACCTCACCGACATGGGGATCCAGCCCTTCCTCCTGGTGGCCTCCCTCGTGGCGGTCATCAACCAGCGCCTCGTGCACCGCCTCTGCACGGCCTGCCGTCAGGCCTACCCGGCGGACGCCGGCCTGGAGCGCGAGATCGGGTTCAAGCTTCCCGACGGGTCCCAGTTCTTCCGCGCCGGGGGCGGCTGCCCCGCCTGCAACGGGAGCGGCCACGTCGGTAACCTCGGCCTCTTCGAGCTCTACCGCCCCAGCGAGGAACTGGGGAAGATGATCATCGCCAAGGAGCCGGTCCAGAGCATCCGCGCGCGGGCCTTCAAGGACATGTCCTTCACCCTGAAGGTGGACGGGATCAACAAGGCCCTGGCGGGGTACGTCTCGCTGGAGGACGTCCTGAACTGTCTGTAGAAGGGGAGCCGATGGAACGCCGCAAGCTGATCCTGCGGAAGCGCGACGGGACCATGGTGCGCTGCGAGACGCACACCCACTTCTCGGCGGCCTTCAAGACCCTCAAGGTCATCGGCACCGACGGGCAGGTGGCGGCGGTCTCCCTGGACGACCTGAAGGCCATCTTTTTCGTGCGGGACTTCCAGGGGAACCCCAACTACCAGCCCCAGCAGGAGTTCTCCGAGGAGTCCCCGAAGGCGGGACAGGCGGTCCGGGTGACCTTCCACGACGGCGAGGTGCTCCGGGGGCGGGTGCTCAACATGGCGGACGGCCAGCGCGGCTTCTTCATGTTCCCCGCAGACCCGCTGGACAACAACGAGCGGATCTTCATCGTGCGGTCGGCGGACCTCCGCGTGGAGGTGGAGGAGTGACGAGCGGGCTCCGCGAGCTCCTCGAGCGCGTCCGGGGGCGCATGGGGTTCCTCTGCGCCGACGCGGAGGCGCGGGAGAACGCCCCCCTCTCGCCGCCCGAGGAGGCCTTCGCGTTCCTGGCCGAGGCCTTCCACGTCGTCTCCGCTACCGGCATGGCCGGGGCGGCCCAGAAGAACAACTACGTCAAGGAGCTGGCGGCCCGCTCGGTGGACGTCCTGTCGGACCCGTCGCTCGGGAACCACGTCCGGTTCCAGAGCACGCTCTTCTCCGGCTACCGCGACCTCTTCGCCCAGGCCTTCCCCGTCCAGGGGGCGAGCCGCGACCTGGTGCCGCTCTACCTGCGGAAGTACCTCCAGATCCTGGACGAGATGGCCCAGATCGGAGCGCTGCCGCCGGGGGCGCGCCGGGGCCCGGAGGTGGAGCGGGCGCTCTCGGAGGCGCTGACCTTCTTTCTCAACAACTGGACGGGGGCGCTGACCATCGTCCGCCCC
>JAKAIJ010000023.1 GCA_021814355.1 Acidobacteriota bacterium | reverse complement strand
GAAACCGCCGCAGAGCGGGGGGTGTGGGGGACGGGAAGGTCCCCCACGACGGAGGGCCGCTCGCGTGAGGGCAGGGGATGGCAGCGAGCGGAGCGAGCGCCGGAGGGGGCGGGCCGACGCCCCCTCCGGGGAGCGGTCGCGACGCGACGGCGGGTGTCCGCTGGAGGCGGACCACCGGAGGCTCTACTGCCGGGAGGTGGCTTCTGGGAGATGAGGGACGCCGCCGGGCTTCCGCTGGGAGCGCCTCCCGGCTCGTAGAATGCCCGCTTCAGGAGATATATGGAGCGCGCGGGGAAGAGAAAATCGTTCGCCCAAAATTATAATTATAATATGCCCGAAGGCGCCTACGCCCCTCGAAGAACGGAAGAGACGCTTCCCCTAGCCTGCTAGAGGAGATGAAAGGGAAGCTCGAGGGGGCACTCAAGCGTTTCTTCACGAGGGGGGAGATAGGAGACCCACACGCCGGAACCTCTCGTTCCCGACGGTTCGTTCTGCGACGTGATTCTCTCGCTGCTGTGGGGCCTGTGGGTCGTGCCCCTCGCGGGGCTCGTGTGGGCGGCCGTTTCCGGAACCGTCGCCCGCGGGTGTCTCTGGACGGCGCTCTTCCTTCTCGCTCCCCTGCCCGCCGCGATCCTGGCTCGGCGGAGGGCCAGAGAGCATGCGAGGCGGGCCGCTCAGGCGGAGGACGAGGCCGCGCGTGCCGCCCAGCTCTACGAAACGCTCCGGCTGCGGACGCGGCGCCTGCGCGAGGAGCTCTCCGCCGCCGACCAGCAGGCCCGACTGGCGCACCAGCTGGCGCTTCTGGGGCAGTTCGTGGCGGGCTTTCTCCACGAGGTCAACAATCCTCTGGGAATCCTAATCGGCCGCGTCGAGGTTCTCCTGGACGAGCGCCGGAAGGACGCCCCGCTGTGCAGCGACCTCTCTCAGATCCTCGCCGAGGCTCGCTACATCGAGAAGATCGCTTCCACGCTCCTTCCCGCCCTTCAGAAAGCCAAGAGCGAGGGCCCCTTCGAACCCGCGGTCTTGGCGGACGCCATCCAGAAGGTGGCCGGCTCGTTGCGAGCCGTGGCCGAGCAACAGGGAGCCGAGATCGTCTTCGAGCGCGCCGACGCCCCGCGCGTCAACTTGCCGTCCCACGTCGTGGAGGAGGTGCTGCGCGCCTTGGTCTCCAACGCGCTGCAGGCCCTCAAGGGGACCGCGGAAGCCAAGGTGTGGGTGAGGCTTCGCGGGGGGCAGCCCGCGCGCTCTGTCGTGACCTTCGAGGTGGAGGACAACGGGCCGGGGATTCCTCCGGCCGTCGTGTCCCACCTTTTCGAGCCGTTCGTCTCGCGGGGGGGAGGGATGCAGCGGTCGGGGCTCGGCCTCTTCATCGTGGCGAGCCTGCTCTTCGTGTACGACGGCGCGATTCGGCACGAGCCCGGCGCGTCGGGGGGCGCGCGGTTCGTGGTCGAAGTGCCTCCCGCGCGCTTCACGCGCGAGCAGCCGTACCACTGGTTCGTCGGGGCCGCGCCCGGTGACGGGGGTAACCCGTGAGCACCGTCTTCGTCTTCGACGACGAACCCGCCATGGGCGAGAACATCCGGCGCCTTCTGGACCGGCCCGGCGTCCGAATAGAAGCCTTCACCAATTCCTTGGAGGGCCTCAGGGCCGCGGAAGCGTCTCCTCCCGACGCGGTCCTCTTGGACATCCGAATGCCCGAACTCTCCGGGGAGGAGGTCTTCGCGCGGATTCACGCCGCGTACCCCGCCGTTCCGGTGATCTTTCTCACGGCCTACGGCTCGGTCGAGGGCGCGGTCCTCGCCATGCGGAACGGGGCGTTCGACTACCTCCGGAAGCCTTTCCGGCGCGAGGACCTGCTGCTAGCCGTTCAGCGCGCCCTGGCCCACCGGGAGGCGAAGCGGGAGGCGGAGGACCTCAAGGGGCGCCTGGAGGCGCTGGGCGAGGCCGATGCGCTGGAGAGCCGCAGCCCCCGGATGGCGGCCGAAATGGAGAAGGCGCGGCAGGCCGCGGCCTCGGACGCCACGGTGCTCATCACCGGAGAGAGCGGCACGGGGAAAGAGGTCCTGGCGCGCTGGATCCACGGCCGCAGCCCGCGCCGCGCGGGCCCGTTCGTCCCCATTGACTGCACGGCCCTCCCTTCGTCGCTCGTGGAGAGCGAGCTGTTCGGCCACGAGAAGGGCGCTTTCACGGGGGCGGTCGCGCCCAAGAGGGGCCTGATCGAATCCGCCGGCGGAGGAACCCTCTTTCTCGACGAGATCGGCGATCTTCCCCTCGACGGGCAGGCCCGGCTCTTCCGCTTCGTGGAGGAGCGGGAGGTGCGGCCGGTCGGGGGTCTCGCCTCCCGGCGCGTGGACTGCCGCATCGTCTGCGCGACCAATCAGGACCTGCAGGAGAAGGTCCGGGCGCAGGGGTTCCGGGAGGAGCTCTTCTTTCGGTTGGCCGTCGTGAGCCTGAATCTCCCGCCGCTGAGGGACCGTCCCGAAGACATTGCCGCCCTGGCCCGCTTCTTCCTCCAGCGGTACTCCCGGCGGTACGGCAAGAGCCTTTCGGCTTCCCCGGCCTTTTACGGCGCGCTCTTGGAAAGGGCCTGGCCGGGCAACGTGCGCGAGCTCAAGAACCTGGTCGAGCGGCTGGTCGTCCTGCGGGAAGACGGGGGGCTCCTCGACGCCGGGGACGTGAAGTCGTCGGCGTCGGGAGGATCTCAGAAGGGCGACCTCAGCCGCCTGGCCTGGCGCGCGGCGCGGGAGGCGTATCTGGAGAGCTTCGAGGCCGGCTACGCCAGGGCCGTTCTGGTGCGGTGCGGGGGAAACGTGAGTGCGGCGGCCCGCGAGGCCGGCGTGGACCGCAAGACCTTCTACGCCATGCTTCGCAGGATACCCGGTTCTCGAAGTGAGGAATAGATTCTACACGGCGGCCCTTGCGTCGGCAAAGTCTTTGTGGACATGGATTTGCAGGTTTTCGTCGCGGTCGTGGCATCCGATGCCCGTAATCGGCCTGAGGAATGGATTCCCCAGCATCGGTACCGGACATCGTTGAAGCCCAAGAGTTTTCAGGTCTTCCAGCGTTGGCACGCTCCATGCGGTGGGTGCGCCTGGTCACGCAGGCATGCCTTGCGGGATGGAGGAGCGGCCATGAAAAAGGGACGGAGAACTTGGACGATACGTTGGATCGGTGCGGCTTTCGTCGCGGCGGCGGGGCTCTTGGTCTTGACGCCCTCCCCGCAGGCGATCCCCGCGTTCGCGCGAAAGTACAACGTCAAGTGCTTCACGTGCCACACGGTCTTTCCGAGGCTGAACAAGACCGGCTACCTGTTTAAGCGCCTCGGATACCGGATGCCCCCGGACCTCGAGGAAGGCAAGCCGGCGCCGCGCATCGAGGACCTCGACAAAAACATTCCTTGGAGCCTCACGAACTCGGCCGCCCTCGCCGTCCAGACGAGCTTCACCGTGGATCGAACCGCCGCCGACGGGGAGCCGTCCACGAGCTACAGCAGCTTTAACCTCGACAACGCGCTCCTCTTCTTCGCGGGGGCCGTTCCGGAATCCAATTTCTCCTATCTGGGCGAGTTCAAGCTCTACGAGGATGGCGAGAACGGTCTCGAAACGGCCGTCGTCCAGTACACGGCAGGAAAGGTCACCAACAGCTATTTCGCCAAGGCGGGCAAGATGCACCTTCAGGAGACGGAGGGGTTCCGCGGGTCCGATCCCCTCGGTCTCTTCAACGACGGGCCGCTGATGTTCACCGCGAGCGACCCGAACAACTTCACCTTCGATCAAGCTCCCGTGGGGGTCGCGGTCGGCTACACGTGGTCGTCCAACTACTACAAAAACATCGTCGGCCTGACGCTCAAAGTCACCAACGGCCTGAACCCCGACGGGAGCGAGATCACGCAAGGGTCCACGAAGAACTCCAAGGACGTGTGGTTCCAGGTGGATTACCTGTTCGGTCCCGACGCGGGCGTCTCGTTCATGGCGTTCCAGGGCAAGAAATATCAGATTCAGAACATGGGGACGCCCGACGAGTTCATGTACTACCCGGCGATCCGCCGCTGGGCGCTTTGCGCCAACTACCTCTTCTTCGATAAGCTCGACGTGATCGGCGGGTACATGCGGGGGCGCGACGACTGGCAGTGGAATTCCACCGATCTGAACACGGTGAACTACGACAGCCGCAGCTACTACGGCGAGGTGAACTACTATTTCCGGACGGGCCTCGTCGCGATGGCCCGCTACGACCGGATGAACGAGAGCCTGGACGGAGACGTGGGCTCCACCTACACGCGGGTCTGGTCCGTCGGAGTCCAGAAGACGCTCACCAAGCGCGGCAACGCCAGGGTGCGGGCCCAGTACACCGACCAGAGGACGACCGATCCTCTCAATGCCGTCGGGACGGACAAGCTCTTTCAGGTTGACCTTCGGTTGGGCTGGTAGCGTGGCGTGAGTCCCATTGAAGGGGAGAATGCGATGAAGCCTTTCAAGCACCTTCCGGCCTTTCTGGCCGTCGCTTCGGCGGCGGTACTCTGTCTCACGTGGGCGCAGCAGGCGAGCAACCTCGTCCTGCCTCAGGACAAGGGCAAGGACACGCTGGACGTCTCGGCGTATCCGCCGGACGTGCAGAAGGCCTACAAGCTCTTCGCCGAGAAGTGCGCCAAGTGCCATACGCTGGCGCGCCCCCTCAACACCTCCATGACGCAGGAGGAGTGGAGCCGCTACGTCAAGCGCATGATGCACAAGCCCAACTCGGGGATCAGCGACAAGCAGGGCAAGGACATCTACGAGTTCCTCGTCTACGACCAGAAGAACCGCAAGGACAAGAATCCGGCGTCCTTTTTCAAGGCCCTCTCGGACGAGGAGCTCCAACAGCTTCAGCGCGCGCAGGGGAAGTGATCCGTGGCCTACCGTGTGGCCGTGCCCGACGCCGCCTACTTCGAGAGGAACATCCCGTGCCAGAGCGCCTGCCCGATCCACACGGAATGCGGGCGCTACGTCCAGGCGATCGCCGCCTCGCAGGACGAGGCGGCGTATCTTCTGGCGCGCGCGCCGAATCCCTTCGCCTACACCCTCGGGCGCGTCTGCGCGCACCCGTGCGAGGACGCGTGCCGCCGCGGGTCGCTCGACAAGCCCATCGCCATCTGCGCCCTCAAGCGCTTCGCGACCGACCACCACAACATCGGCCTTGGCCACGACCCCGCGCGCAAGGGCGCAGCCCCTCCTCCCAAGCGCGCGGGGAGGGTTGCCGTCGTCGGGGCGGGCCCGTGCGGCCTCACCGCGGCGCACGACCTGGCCCTCCTTGGCTACCACGCGGAGGTCTTCGAGTCGGCCCCCGTTCCCGGAGGAATGCTCTACCTCGGCATTCCCCACTACCGGCTGCCGCGCGAGATCGTCAAGATGGAAGTGGACGCCATCCTCGCCCTGGGCGTCGTCTTGCACACGCGGGCGACCCTCGGGCGCGACGTCACACTGACGGATCTCCGCCGAGACTTTGACGCCGTGCTCCTCGCCACGGGCCTCAACAAGGGGCGCGAGCTGAGCCTTCCCGGCTCGCACCTGGACGGCGTGCTGCAGGGGATTGATTTCCTCATCAACTCCAACCTCGGCTACCAGGTCGAGCTGGGCAAGCGCGTCGCGGTGGTGGGCGGAGGAAACGTTGCCATTGACGTGGCGCGCTCGGCCCTTCGCCTCCTTCAAGAGCCGCAGGACCGGGAGGAGATCCCGGTCAGCCGCAAGAACCCCGGACCCGAAGAGATCAACGGCCAGAGCTTTATGCCCGCCCTCGACGCCGCCCGCCTGGCCTTGCGAGCGGGCGCAAGCGAGGTGCGCCTGCTCAGCCTCGAATCGCGCGCCGAGATGCCCGCCTGGGAGGCGGAAGTGCACGAGGCCGAAGCGGAGGGGATCGCCATCGAGAACGGCTGGGGGCCCCTGGAGATTCTCGGCGATGGCGGAAAGGTCAACGGGCTCAAGGTGCGCCGCTGCTTGTCCGTCTTCGATCCGGAGGGCCGGTTCAACCCCGTTTTCGGAGAACAGCAGCGGGTCATTCCCTGTGAAAGTGTCGTGCTGGCGATCGGCCAACAGGCCGACCTTTCCTACCTCCGCGAACAGGACGGCGTGCAGGTGTCGCGGCGGGGCACGCTGGTGGTGGACGACGACCTCGCCACGACCGCGCCGGGCGTGTTTTCCGGGGGCGACCTGGCCTTCGGTCCGCGCATCCTGGTGGACGCGGTGGCTAACGGCCATCGCGCCGCGCGCTCCATCCACCGTCACATCGCGGGCTCGCTGAGCGCCAAGGTGACGCGGCGGTTTCGCGTGATGAAGGACTGGCTCATGCCCCACGGTTACCTCCAGGCCGAGCGCCAGCCCGTGCCCGCCCTGCCGACCAAGCGCCGCATCGGGATCGCGGAGGTGGAGCTGGGCTACGACGAGCGCCAGGGACGCCTGGAGGCGAGCCGCTGCCTGAAGTGCCAGGTGAACACGATCTTTGACGGCTCCAGGTGCATCCTCTGCAACGGGTGCGTGGATGTCTGCCCGGAGCGATGCTTCCGCCTCGTGGATCTCTCGTGCGTGTCGGGTGACGAGACGTACGCCGCGCTGATCGAGAAGCGCTACGGCGTGCCGCCCGGCGGTCTTCCGGCCGGCCGGGCGGGTGCGATCATCAAGGACGAGGCGAAGTGCATCCGCTGCGGTTTGTGCGCGCGGCGGTGTCCCACGGGCGCCATCACGATGGAGGCCCTGGAATCGGAGGCGCGCGAAGTCTTCCGTTGAGCCGGAACGAAGCGCGGCGTACGAAGGAAAGGGCGCCATGGACCGCAGAAGCTTCCTCACCCTCACGACCGCCGGGGCGGCGGGGTTGCTCGCCAGCGGCGGTGCCTTGCTGGGCTCGGCGGTGCGCTTTCTCTTCCCGAGCGTCTACTACGAGCCGCCGCAGAAGTTCAAGGTCGGCTACGCGAAGGACTTCCCCATCGGCATCCCGACCTTCCTGCCCCAGGAGAAGATCTACATCTTCCGGGACGAGGCGAAGGGATTCTCCGCCGCGAGCGCCGTCTGCACCCACCTCGGCTGCACGGTCCAATGGTTCGCGAACGACCAGCGCTTCCACTGTCCCTGCCACGGCAGCGTCTTCTCCGCGGACGGCGCCGTCGTTCACGGGCCGGCGCCGAAGCCCTTGCAGTGGATCGAAGTGACCCTGGCCAAGGACGGCCAGCTTCAGGTGGACAAGAACCGCTCCGTCGCGGACTCCTACCATCTCATCCTGCCGTCATGAGCGCCTTGCTGAAGGACCTCTACCGTTCGATTTTCCGGGGCGATCCGCCCAGTACGGACAAGGGCAAATCGGAGCTCGTGTTCTACAACGTGTGGCTCCACATCCACCCGGCGAAGGTGCGCAAGGAGCACCTCAAGGTGGGCCACACGCTCTACTTGGGGTTCATCTCCTTTTTCCTCTTCCTCATCCTGGTCGTCACCGGCGTCGCCCTGATGCTCTACTACCACCCCCACCCGGCCAAGGCGTACCAGGACATGAAAGATCTCCAGTTCGTCGTGTTTCTGGGACCCTTTTTGAGGAACATGCACCGGTGGGCGGCGCACGCGATGGTGCTGTTCGTGTTTCTCCACATGTGCCGTGTCTTCTACACCGGCTCCTACAAGGCGCCCCGCCAGTTCAACTGGGTCGTGGGGGTCTGGCTGCTCCTGCTCACGCTCGGCCTCTCCTTCACCGGCTACCTTCTCCCCTGGGACCAGCTCGCCTACTGGGCGATCACGGTGGGGACGAACATCGCCGCTTACGCGCCCCTCGCGGGGCCTCAGATTCGGATTCTGTTGCTCGGGGGCCACTCCATAGGCGACCAGGCCCTCCTGCGCTTCTACGTCCTCCACGTCTGCATACTCCCCGCCCTTGTGATCGCCCTGACGATGGTCCATTTCTGGCGCATCCGCAAGGACGGCGGCCTGTCGCGGCCCCTGTGGAAGCTCGACGCGGACAGCGCTCCCCAAGGCGAGCCCCCCCGTCCGGGCCCCGCGAGCGCCGAGAAGACCTACGGCCTGATGGAGGTCGTCACGGGCAAGCCCCTCTTCGAGGTCCTCACGCCCGCCGAGGAGGAAGACCTCGTTTTCTCGTACCCCTACGCGTTTTTCCGGGAGGGCGTCGCGTTCCTCCTTACGGTGGCGGCGACGATGGTCGTGTCCCTCGTCTGGAACGCGCCCCTGGAAGAGATCGCCAATCCCGCCAAGACCCCGAACCCCGCGAAGGCGCCGTGGTACTTCCTCGGGCTGCAAGAGATGGTGAGTCACTCGGCCTTCCTGGGGGGCGTCCTCGTCCCCACCCTCATGGTCCTCGCGCTCCTGGCCCTGCCGTATCTTGATCGGAACCCCAGCCGGCGCCACGCCGACCGGAGGCTCGTCCTCTGGGCCTTCACCGTCTTCGCCATCGCCAACATTGTCCTCATCCTGATCGGAACCTTCTTCCGCGGCGCCGGATGGGCGCTCGTCTGGCCCTGGGCGGCGACCGCGGGAGGGCACGGATGAGAGACCGGATGCCCCGCTACTTCTTCCTGCTGAGCATGGTCATCCTCGGGCTGGTCGCCGCCGCCCTCTTCCAGGCCGCGCGGCCTCCCTGGAAGAAGTACCAGCGGGAGTTCTACGCGCTCGAAGCCCAGCACGAGCCTAATGCGGCGGCGAAGGAAAGCGTTCTGAAGACGCCGCTCGCCATCAATCAGATCCTCCTGCCCGGACTCCAGCGCGTGGACCGCTGCACGACCTGCCATCTGGGCGTGGACGATCCCTCCATGAAGGGAGCGCGCGAGCCGTTCGCCTACCACGCCGGCATCCAGCAGCACCCTCCCTCCAAGTTCGGCTGCACGGTGTGCCACGGCGGGCAAGGCCTCGCCACCGACAAGGAGCCGGCCCACGGCCACGTGGCGCATTGGGAGGAGCCCCTCCTTCCCCGAGAGTACGCCCGCGCATCCTGCGGCAAGTGCCACACCAAGGGCGACGTCTCCGAGGCCCCCGAGCTCGCGCAGGGGCGCCGCCTCTTCGACACCCACGGCTGCCGGGGGTGCCACAAGCTGAACGGTGTGGGAGGCAGCATCGGTCCCGACCTGAGCCGCGAAGGGGCGACGCGCCGCGACCCCGAGTGGCTGGTGCGGCACTTTCTGAAGCCCCAGTCGGTTTCGAAGGGGTCCGCCATGCCCGATTTCGGCTTCACGCGGAATCAGGCCAGGGACCTCACGTTCTACATGCTCTCGCTGACGGGCGAAGAGATGGGGAACTACTACACCAGCAAGGACGTCCTGCCGAGCCCCGCCTACGGCCGGCAGCTCTTCGCCGAAAAGAACTGCCTGACGTGCCACGCCGTCGGCGGCGTGGGGGGGCAGGGCGGACCCGATCTGCAGGGGACCGCCCAGCGCCACTCCAGCGAATGGCTCGACGAGCATTTCGTGAGCCCCACCCTCGTCTTTCCGGGAAGCTCGATGCCGGCCTACGACCTGGAGCCCAACGCCCGCGCGGCCCTGATCCGCTATCTCGCTGCCGCGACGCCCGCGGATGCCCGGTCCATTCTGGCGGCCCATCCCAAGTCGTTGAGCGCCGAGGAGATGGCCATCGAGGCGGGCCGGCTCTCCTTCGAGCACTACGGATGCGTCGGCTGCCACGGAGAAAACGCCAAGGGCGGAGTGCCGAACCCCAACAGCCAGGGTGGCCAGGTGCCTTCGCTCATCCACGTCGCGGACGACTACACCAAGCCGGAGATCCTCTCGCTCATCCGCAGGGGAAAGATGCCGCCCCTTAAGGACGCGTCGAAACCCGCCCCGCCCCTCTACATGCCCGCGTGGAAGGGGACCCTCAACGAGGAAGACCTCAAGAACGTCGTGGAGTACATCTGGTCCCTCAAACCCAAGGAGGAATCCAGCTGGTAGGCGATTTGCCAAAGACGCGTTTCCGCAGCGCGGCGTGCGCCGCACGCGAGTTGAACTCCTCCCTGCGCCGGCCTACAATAACGCGGCTGAGGCGCCCATGTCCGAGGCTGGGGAGAAGTCCAAGTCCCCCGAAGAACTGGGGAAACAGGTCCTCCAGGATCTGAAGCGCGGCGACCTGCATCGCACGCTGAAGCGCGACCTCACCGATCTCTACGACTTTTACCTGACCGGCGAGGAGCGCGTCGCGCTCTCCAAAATGGGGCGGGTCAAACGGTGGCTCGTCCTGATCTGGTGGCTGCTGCGCGGGCTCTTTCTCAAGCTCCCGCCCCTTCGGAGGCTTCTTCTCCTCCTGGCCCTCCTGTGCCTCCTTTTCGGGAGCGTGGGTTTCACGGTCGGGCAGAACACCCGATTCGGCTTCGACGTCGCTCCCGTCGGCGTTGGGCTCCTTCTCGTCATCCTGATGCTGGAGCTCAAGGACAAGCTTTTGGCCAAGGACGAGCTCGCGGTGGGGCGCGCGGTCCAACTCGCGCTCATGCCCGGGGGCTGCCCGCAGATCCCCGGATGGGATGCGTGGTTCTACACGCGTCCCGCCAACGACGTCGGCGGGGACCTCGTGGATTGCCTCGAAGCGGCCGAAGGGTGCTGGGGCCTCGTACTGGGGGACGTTTCAGGGAAGGGGCTCGGCGCGGCCCTGCTGATGGCCAAGCTCCAATCCACGCTGCGGGCCGTCGCCACGGAGCATCGGGACCTCGCCGGTCTCGGTTCGCGCGTCAACCGCATCCTCTGCCGGGACGGGCTGCCGGGCAAGTTCGCGACGCTGGCGTATTTGGAGGTGCAAGCCGAATCTGGGCGCGTGCGCCTGCTGAACGCGGGGCACCTTCCCCCCCTCGTGCGGCAGGAAGGAAGGACGACCTCCCTCAAGCCCGTCGCTCCGCCCCTCGGCGTCTTGCCGGAGGCGGTCTATCAGGAACAGACGGTGGACGTGGAGCCCGGTGGGCTCCTCCTCGTCTACAGCGACGGGCTCACCGACGCCCACGACGAGGCCTGGCGGTTCTTCGGCGAGGAACGGCTGGCGGCGCTCCTCCCCGCGCTCGACGGACTCGGGGCCGAGGCCGCCGGTGCCCGCATCCTCGCCGCGGTGGACGGCTTCGTCGGGGACGAGCGCCCCTTCGACGACCTGTCGTTGGTTCTCCTGCGGCGCCGCCCGCCCGGTGGAGGGCCGCCGGCGTCCGCGGCCGGTACGCCGACTCCGCGCGGCTAGCGCGCCCTTCCTCGGAGGCGCCCCTGCGGCCCACCTCGCCGTTCCAGTTCGCAAGGACGCGGAGCCTGCGGTACGCCGTCTACCGCAGGGCGGAGCTGTCGCGCCGCCGCCGTGCCCTCGAGGTGGGATGTGGGGAGGGCTCCGTCGCCGCGGAGATCGCCGCGCGGACGGGCCGGAGGGTCTGGGGCGTGGACCTGCACCCGCCGGAGGCCCGCCCCGCGGGCGTGACCTTCGCGCAGGCCGACGCCCACGCGCTTCCCTTCGCCGCGGGCGCGTTCGACGCCGTGGCGCTGCACTTCGCCCTGCTCTGGATCGAGCGACCCTCGGAGGCCCTCGCGGAACTCCGCCGCGTCCTGGCCCCGGACGGCGTGGTCCTTCTCCTGGCGGAGCCGGACCTGCGCGCGCGCCGGGACGAGCCCGACACGGGCCTCGGGGCCGTGCTCCAAGAGGCCGTGCGCCGCCGCGGCGGGCATCCCGCCGCGGGAGCCGAGGCGGGGCGCTGGCTCGAAACCGCGGGGTTCCGGACGGACCTGCGGGTGACCGAGCGCGACTGGGTCCCCGTGGGCAACCTCGAGGAGACGCTTCACGAGCTTGACTCTCTGCGCGAGGCGGGGTTGCTGGACGAGGCACGGGCCCGGACCATCGCGGAGGCGGAACGCGCCGCCGCCGGCCGCCGCCGGGTCCTGCTCCCGGTCACGTACGGGGCGGCCTGGAAGCGCTGAGCGCAGGAGCCAAGCCGTGGGCGCTCCCCGGAATTATGCGTTCGGGACGGCGAGCCCGAGCCGGGCGGCCACCTTGAGGAAGTCCGCGGGGGGCGGCGCCACG
The DNA here is from genome assembly GCA_021814355.1 of Acidobacteriota bacterium. GTDB lineage: Bacteria > Acidobacteriota > UBA4820 > UBA4820 > DSQY01 > JAEMPZ01. The sequence goes on along the minus strand of JAKAIJ010000023.1, from coordinate 6,107 downwards.
ATCTCCAGGGGCGCCCCCGCGGGCGTCTCGTCGAAGGCGATGCGCCAGGCGTGGAGCAGGGGATGGCCCGGCTGGAGCCTTTCCCGGTCTCGCGCGGAAAGCCCCGGGGGTAGGTCTCGAAGACGCCCGTAGAGGTCGTCCCCGAGGAGAGAGTGGCCGGCGTGGGCCAGGTGGACGCGGATCTGGTGGGTACGGCCCGTCTCCAGCCCGAGACGCACGAGGGAGGCAACGGCGCAGGAGTCCAGGACCTGGTAGAGCGTCCGCGCCCGCTTGCCCGAGGGGGTCACGGCCATCTTGCGCCGGTCCTCCCGGTCGGGGCCCAGCGGCGCGTCGAAGACGCCCCGGGGCGGGTGGAGCGAACCCCACGCGAGGGCGAGGTAGCTCTTTCGGGCGCGGCCCGCCGCGAGCAGAGCCGACCACGCGCGGTGCGCGGAGGCGCCGGCGGCCAGAAGAACCACGCCCGAGGTTCCTACGTCGAGCCGGTGGAGCAGGCGCCACGCTTCGCGCGGGGAGGGGCGGTCCTCGGCGGGGAGGGCGGAAAGGAGCCGCTCCACGGCGCCCGATTCGTCCCGCGGCGAGGCGGCGAGGCTGAGCCCGGCGGGCTTGTCCACGGCGAGCAGGTCCCTCCCCCGGTAGAGGACGGCGGCTTTCATGGGGCGAGGGTATCACGCCTGCGCGCAGCGGTCGTACAGGGCGCGGAAGACCTTCCGGAGATCCCCGCGGTGGAGCGCGAAGAGGGCGTCGCACTCCGCGCGCCTCGCCGGGGGCCATCCCGTCAACTCCTCCACCAGCTCCCAGAGGAGGCCCGGGTCGGTGGCGGTTTCCAGGAGCGTCGGCAACCGGCCCGGCGCGTGGGCGGCGAGGACGAGCCCGCCGGCTCCGCGGGTCGCGCGCTCGAACCGGCGCCACGCGAGGACGCCGAGCCGCTCGGCGCCGTCCAGCAGGACGAAGTCCCCCGCGCCCAGGCCCGCCGCAAGGGCCGCGAGCCCATCCGCCGCGAGAGGGGGGTGGTCCGGCCCCACGCGCAGCAGGTGCGCCGAGAAGCCGCGCTCCCGCAGCCGGGGCGCGAGCTGCTCCAGGAAGGTGGTCTTGCCCGACCCCTCCGGTCCGACGACGGCGGCGCGCCGGCCCAGGGTCTCCAGCCGGGCGAGGAGGGCGTCCCACGTGGCGCCGCGGGGGCGGTAGGCCATGGCGTGCAGACGGTGGCTGGCGAAGGGGTTGTCGCGGGCGCGCACGGGCTCAGCCCTCGGGGCCCAGCGCCACCTCGCGGCCAGCGGGGGAGAGGGTGAACTCCCTCCGGCCGGCCTCGCCCGAGGGCTCCGCCACGGCCTCCACCGCCCAGGTGAGGGTGATCAAGGGCCCCGAGAAGCTGTAGGGGGACTCGGGAAGAGGGAAGCGGAACTCCTGGCGCTCGTTCTGGGAGGGCGTTTCAAACCGCAAGGCGTCCACGACGGCCACGTCCTGGGTTCCCTTGCCCGAGGTGAACCAGAAGAGGCGGATCTCGACGGCGCGAGGGGGGGCGTCCAACTGCCAGGAGGCCGAGCCCTCGAGCACCTGGCCCGGCCGGAACGCATCGCCCTCCTTGAGATCCACCGAGATCCAGCTCACGGGCACACCTCCGGACGCAGGGGGAGGACGGTCACCTCGAACTCCTCATCCACGTCGGGCCAGCGTGGAATGTCGCCGTGGACCTTCAATGCCCAGACCACCTTGTTGTGGGCCGAGGCGAAGGAGTGCATGGTGCCCGCCGGGAGGGTCACGCGGCGCCGCCCCTGGACGATCTCGGGCGCGGCGAAGCACTCGGCCACGGGGATCTTCAGGAAGACCCTCTTGTCCGTGGAGGTGCGGGTGCCCCGGGTGTAGGTGGCCTCCTCGCGCCCCTCCAGCGCCACCGTCAGGCGGGCGATGCGCGAAGCGCTCCCGCTGAAGCGCCACTCGAGCTCCAGCGACTCGCCCAGTCGCACGGCCCGGCCGTCGAGCGTCAGGTGGAGCCGCGGGTTGAAGAGGGCGAGGAACTGGTAGCCGACGAGGCCGACGAAGAAGAGCCCCACCAGGACGAAGGGCGCCAGGAAGAGAGTCGGGAACCACTCCGGGCGGCCCCTCTGAAACCCCTGCGCCACCTGCCAGACGAAGATCGAGACGATGCCGTTCCAGAAGGCGGCGATGGCGACGGCGCCGAGGAACTTCGCCAGGGGCGAGGCCTTGGTCTTGAGTTCGGCGGGGCCAACGGAGGGGGACGCGGCCGCCTCTTCCGCTCCGGCCACGGGGCGCGTCCCGGGCAAAGGGGGCCTTTGTCCCCCGCCCCAGACCATGATCCCCAGCCCGGCGGCCACGAAGAGCAGCGGGAACAGGCCGAGGAGGTAGCGTGCCCGCCAGCCTCGCTCGAGCACGGAGTCCGTCGGGTCCTCCGGGTTCACGAAGCAGACGGTCCTTCGTCCCGCGGGGTACCTGTCCACCACCTCGGCCTTGCCGTCGTAGCCGCTGGAGGAGCCGCCCAGGAAATCGTAGCGGTTTCCCGTGTGCTCCACCCCGTCCACCTCGTAGCGGTAGACGATGGCGACGCTGTAGGTCGTGCCGTCGTCCCCGGGGTGGCTCTGGACCCGGCTGGAGACCACCTCGCAGGGCGTCTCTCGCCAACCGCGGGCCTCCAGGAGCTTCTCCACGGGGCGCACGAGCAGGAACCAGGTGACCACGAGGCCCACGACGAAGAAAACCCCGCCGAAGAGAACCAAGCCGGCGCGGTGCCACCCGGCGCGCCCTGCCCCCTTCCTCGAGAGGGGCTTTGTGACCCCCGCCCCAGGGGGGAATCCGGACCCTCCGCCCTTCCATACCCCGTAGATGCCGCCGGCGCCGACCGCGACGAAGACCAGAGGGAGCAGGAGGAAGAGCGCGAACCAGGGGGCGGATCGCTCCAGGACCGCCTCGCCGGGAGAGGCCGGGTCCACGAAGCACTCGGTCCGGCTGCCCGCCGCGTACCGGCGGGCCCGGCGCTCCGCGTCGCCGGCGTCGGACCAGTTCGGCGGATCCAGGCGGAGGCGCGTCCCCGTGTATTCGCGCCCCTTCGCCGAGTAGGCGTAGCGGAGGCGCAGGTGGTAGGAGCCGTCGCGGCCCGGCTCGGGGGCGCTCTCCTGGATGGTGCAGGGGGTGCGGTCCCACCGCCAGGTCCCGAGGCTCCGCCAGGTGGCCTGCGCGATCAGGACCAGGAAAAGGAGACCCATGCCGAGGAACACGGAGAAGAAGAGGGTGGCGACGAGACGCCCCGCGCAGCCCGCGGTCCCGGAGGCGGCGGCGCTCCCGAAGCTTGGTTTGAAGACGACGGGCATGTTCCCCCCGGCGCGGCGCCCACGCCGCCGCTCTCGTGTACCGCCTCCGGGGGAAGCGCGTCAAGGGCGGGGCGTTAGCGGGCTGGTGAAAACTCCCGTAGGCCCACGCGAGTTTCTCAGCCGCCTGCTAGGCCCAGCGCGTGTGGGGTGCGCGGTTGCGTCCCAGCCACTGCCAGAGGAGCCAGCCGTAGGAGCGCGCGGGGACGCCGCGGGCCTCGAAGAAGGGCTCGAGGGCCCGGTTGAGCCGGCGCAGGTTGTAGAGCGGGACGCCGGGGAAGTAGTGGTGCTCGAGGTGGTAGGCAGAGAAGAGGAAGGCCCAGTCCCAGAAGAGCGAGCGGCGCATCCGGGTGCCCCAGCGGGCCGGGTCCGAGGCCTCCACGTCGTAGTGCTGGCCGAGGCGGTTGAGGGCGAAGGCGGCGGGAAACCCCAGCAGGTAGGGGACGAAGTAGATCCGCAGGGCGGCGTACCCGCCCAAGCCCCACCAGAGCCCCGCCGCGGCGAGGGCGTGGAGGGCCACCGCCGCGAGCCGCTCCCGGCGGATGCGGGCCCTGAGCGGAGGCTCGTAGCGCGCGGCCTCCCGGGCGGCGGCCCGGAAGTAGATGGGGATGAGGGCGGGGGTGAAGTAGAGCAGCTTGAACCAACGGGCGTTGCGCTTCGGGGAGAGCCAGTGGCGTTTGGGGTCGGCCTCCTCGGTGCCCAGTTCAGCGTGGTGGTCCAGGTGCCAGCGGGTGAACTGGCTCTGCGAGATCCCGCTGGGAAGCGCGTAGAGCCAGCCAAGCGCGGCGTGGGTCCGCTCCCGTCGTCCCGCCGCGACCAGGCGGTGCACCACCTCGTGGAGCAGCACCGTGAAGTCAAAGAGCGTGAGCCCGAGCAGGAAGGAGAGCGGGAGCCAGAAAAGCGGATTCTCCACGAAGGCCAGGGCCCATCCCAAAAGGCCGGCTTGAAGGGCGAGGAGCGATGCAATCGCGAAGTGGAGGGCGGGACGCAGGCGGTGGAGCTGCCGGAGCCGTTCGGCGGGCACCGACTCCGCCAGCGCGCGGCGCAACTCTCCCGTGTGGGCCGCCCAGTGGCGGGCTGCGGAAGGGGGAGTCTGGTTGTCGCCGGGGCTTTCGCTGCCCTCCGGGGCGATCCCGGCCGTCTCGCGCACACCTCCTCAACCCGCCGCGGTCCCTCTGGATTCCCGTTTTCCCGCCCGGGCCTAGTCCCGCGGTGGCGCTACTCCTTTCGGAACTTGACGATGAGGGGAGAGCCTTCGAGGCGGAAGGACTCCCGCAGGCGGTTCTTCAGGTAGCGGGCGTAGGCCTGGGGCGGCGGGACGGGGGAGTTGGTGAAGAGCGTCAAGACCGGTGGAGCGGTGCCGGTCTGGGTGGCGTAGCGCACCTTGAACTCCCTCCCGCGGACGGCGGGCGGAGAGACGCGGCGCACCGCCTCCTGGAGCGCCTTGTTGAGGGCCGACGTCGAGATGGCGCGGGCGTAGTTGTCGTAGACCGAGAGGACGAGCGGGAGCAGCTTCTCGACGCCGCGCCCGCTCCGGGCCGACACGCGGACGAGCGGGGCGTAGTCGCAGAAGGCGAAACGCTCCTTCGCCAGCGCCTCCGCCTCCAGGGCGGCCTTCTCGCCCTTCACCAGGTCCCACTTGTTCAGGACCACCACCGCCGCGCGCCGCGCCTCCTCCACGAGCCCCGCGATGTGGGCGTCCTGATGGGCGGGTGGCTCGGCGGCGTCCAGCACCACGAGGGCGACGTGGCAGTTTTCGAGGGCCCGGCGCGCCAACAGGACCGAGAGCAGCTCGGCGCCGCGCTCGGTCTTGCTCTTGCGGCGGATCCCCGCGGTGTCCACGAGCAGGAGCTCCCGGCCGGCGGCGCGTAGCGGGGCGTCCACGGGGTCCCGCGTGGTGCCCGCCAGCGGCGAGACGAGCGCCCGCTCCTTTCCGAGGAGGCGGTTGAGCAGGGAGGATTTCCCCACGTTGGGCCTGCCCACGATGGCGACCCGGACGGGTCCCCCCGGCTCGGCCTCCGGCCCCTCCGGCTCGGGCGGGGAGGGGGCCACGTCCCGCAGCAGGTGGTCCAGCAGCTCCTGGACGCCCAGCCCGTGCTCCGCCGAGACGGGGAAGACCCGCGGGATGCCCAGAGCGTGGAACTCGGTCTCGCGGAAGGCGTGGGAGGGGGCGTCCACCTTGTTGACCACGAGGGTCACCTCCTTGCCGGCCTTTCGGAGCCGGGCGGCGAGGTCGTGCTCCACCGGGAGGAGCCCCTCGGCGCCGTCCACGAGGAAGAGGATGCGGTCTCCCTCCTCGATGGCCACGTCCACCTGCTCGCCCACGAGGTCGTGGATGGGGTCCCGGGAGCCGCCGAGGATGCCGCCCGTGTCCACGAGCCGGAACCGCCGCCCCTCGTGGACGACGTCCTCCACGAGGCGGTCGCGGGTCACTCCAGGCTGGTCGTGCACCAGCGCCTTCCGACGGCCCACGATGCGGTTGAAGAGGGTGGACTTGCCCACGTTGGGGCGGCCCACGATGACGACGGAGAGCACGGCGGGGCTCCTCCCGGCCCATGCTAGCAGGCTGCTGAAAAACTCCCGTAGGCCGCGTTGCCAGCGCCACGGCTCCGGATGCAAGGCGGCGCGACACCGGCGATGTCCTTGCACATCGTCTAGGAGCAACAACATAGCAGACGGGGCCGTGCCGCGGCAACCGAGGGGGCCTCTCCGCGAATGGCCACGGGGCCGCGCGCTCTGCGCCGGGCGAGCAGGGCGAGGCGGCCGACCGAAGGCAGGCTGTGGGCT